>URWP01000196.1 GCA_900551645.1 uncultured Bacteroides sp. | reverse complement strand
GGAGAAGCAGTTTGACGTGATCATGGTGGATGCCTATCAGGACATCACCATTCCTTTCCAGATGTCTTCCGTGGAATTCTTTACCATGGTCAAAGATCATCTGAAGGACGGTGGTGTCATGGTAGTCAATATGAACATGCACGGCAACAAGGAAGGGGATATCAATCAGTACCTTGCCGACACCATTGCCAACGTATTTGACAATGTCTATACTGTAGACGTGGCAGGCTCCACCAACCGCGAACTGTTTGCTTCCCAGCACAGTGATATGATAGAAGTATTATCCGATCATGTGGAGAATCTGTCAGATGCGGGACTGCAGAACATGATGCAGCGGGTAGCGGACAACAGCAGTGCCTACGTGACCGGAGATTACCTCATGACCGATGACAAGGCGCCTGTAGAACTTCTTGGCATGCAGGTCATCGATCAGCTGATTCAGGAAGAAGTAGCGTATTACAAGGATATTTATGAGGAACAGGGGATCAGCGGATTGATGGAACACCTGTAAATCGGCAGATTTGCAAATAGAGTTTGAAATAACATAAAGGGTAAGAATACGACGGTGGAGTCAACAGGCTTCACCGTTTTTTCCTAAAAAAATATAAAAACCATTGACCGGTAGCTACTACCGACTGCTACAATCACGCTATATGATGCAATAATGTTGGTCGTAGGAAGAAAGAGACCTTTTCAATAGAAGGAGGTAACAGAAATGATGTACAATCCCCAGTTGGATACCTTCATTTGTGTGGTGGAAGCAGGCAGTTTCAGCAAGGCAGCGGACAAACTGTATATTTCCCCACCGGCGGTGATCAAGCAGATCAATTCGTTGGAAAATAATCTTGGAGTACAGCTTTTTGCCAGAACCCACAGAGGTCTTGTGGTGACGGCGGCGGGAGAATCCCTCTATCAGGATGCAAAATATATGGTAAATTACAGTAAGTATGAGATCACTCCGGTAGAGCCCTATACCAGTGATGACCTGAACTGGACTAACAGCTCCAGCCGGGTATCCAGAGAGCATGATGATGAGAGCCTTCGGGATATTGCACTGACAGAGATTACTCCCGCAGACTGGGATTCTTATGATACCGTTTTGATCGGTGCTTGAGTTATAATTGGGACAAGTTAGAAGAAACCCAGTAAAATCAAGGGGTTGGAACTAATTTAGTCCTTATTTTTATACCTTTAAATCGGTACAGGATAGGGCAGCGCTGACATATCAATCCGAAATATGACCATTACATAGAGCAGTTCAGATTCATGGGCTGAGTGTGCTTTATGTACCCAAGAGAGGTGAAAATTGAATAGTAATAATTTTAGGTAGGACTAAATTAGCTTTGCACTGAAAAGTGTATCCGGCTGTTTGTCCTGCCTTTTTTATTGGAAATGAGCAGGAGATGGCAGAAAAGAAGCTGATTTGGTCTGAATGTAAGTCATCTCGCAAAAAGAGAGGTGGCTGTATATGGAAGTATTGTCTTATGAAAGCAAGAGCAGAGTGTGATCGAATATAAATCGCTGGCAGATATTTCAGAGACAAGGAAAATAGGATAGAAACACAAACCGAAAGGTACGGGTAGCTGTATGAACAAAATTAGTAAGATTTGGAGGAACAGAAAAATGAATAACAAGTTAGAAGTAATAGGAATTGATCACGGCTGGTCAATGATGAAAACCGTAACTCAGGTATTTGTCACAGGGGTAAAGGAGATTACAACTACTCCGGCACTTTTTGGAGATGTTCTTGAGTACGACGGTAAGTATTACAAGATTGGAACAGTAAGGCAGGAAGTGAAAGATACAAAGGTTGAAGATGACAGCTTTTATCTTTTGACACTGGCAGCAGTCGCAAAGGAATTGAAGAAAAGAGGATTGTCAGATGCAAAGGTATTTCTTGCAGTAGGACTTCCACTTACCCGATTTGGAGCAGAGAGAAATAACTTTATTAAATACCTGACCAAGAATAAGCGTGTTGATTTCAGATATGAAAATGAAGCATACCATATTGAGATTGACGATGTGGCGGTATTCCCACAGTGCTATGCGGCAGTGGTTGACAAGATACCGACTATGGCAAAGAAAACGCTGGTTGTTGATATCGGTAGCTGGACAATAGATATTATGCCCGTGATTAACAAGTCACCGGACGAATCAAAGTGTGTTACCGTGCCGAGAGGACTTATTACCTGTATGCGTTCTATCAATGAGCAGTGTGTAAGACAGCTCAATGGGGAAGTTGATGAAACAGAAATCCAGAATATTATGCGATATGGCAGGTCTGATATAGATGATGAATACCTTGCGATTATCAAGGCTGAGATAGAGGACTTTGTTGAAAAGGTATATAACTCAATCCGTGAGTTTAGTTATAACCTTAAAACTACACCGATTGTATTTGTAGGTGGCGGGGCAGTGGTAATGAAGAATTTCAGCAATCACGAAGCAAAGAATATCTCTTATATCCTTGATGTAAAGGCAAATGCCAGAGGATATGAACAGCTTGCCATTATGGGACTGAAAACTGCTAAGAGACTTGCATAGGGGGTAGTCATATGGCACGAAGGCATATTATGGAGAGCACATTCCGACTGAATCTGCTCAATCCTCAACACGCTAAAATCAATGAGGTCATAAAGGGGCTTAATCCAAAGATATATAAGTCAAAGAATCAGTTCCTGATTGAAGCCTGTGAGTTTTATATTGACCACTATGGAGAGGATGATATTCCCTCCAAAGAGGAAAAGAGATATGAACAGTTTGTAACGAGGGACGAGATAGAAAAGATAAAAAAGGAAATTGAGTATTCTGCAATGAGTGAGGCAAGAAAAGAGGTCATTTCTTTACTTGGGGGAGCTTTGGCGGGAGTGAAGAACAGCCAGCCGGTAGTGATTGCAAACCCACAGGAAGATATGGAAGAACAGCCGGAAGAAGATGTTATGAATGATTCAGATGTTGCAGGATTGGCAATGGGATGGATGTTGAAAGGAGATTGATTATTATGAGAAGAATTGCAGGAGCCGTAGGAACCGCTGTTTTACAGATACTCAAGTGGATGCTGAAAATTGTTCTTGGAGCATTAAAGCTGTTCTTGGGACTTGTCAGGTTAGTTCTTCTTCTATTCTGTCTGATAGCAAGAGTATTTCTTTCATTCGTAAGAATGGGAACATTTTGAGGGGAGGTGACAAACTATAAATAGTCAAGTGTTTTTTGAAAAACATTTGTGACCTAAAAATGGGTAATTTTAACAGACCATCTGAAAATATCGTATTTCAGATGGAACAGATAAATATATGTAAGGTAGATATTAGCGTAGTTTCTGAGCGTTAAAGTCTACATCCTGCCTCTCCAATGCATAGATGACTCTAATCAGTTTCTTTGCTACGTGAGTAATCGCTACCCTGTGTTTCTTGCCTTCTGCACGTTTCTTTTCATAATAAGTTGCAAAGGTTAAGTCAAAACGTATTAAGGGTAAGCAGGCGTTAAGAAGAACGTAACGGAGTTGTGAAGAACCGTGTTTTACCATTCGTCCACCGTGGGATTCTGTTCCAGAATCGTTTATTCCGGGTTCAATTCCGGCAAATGCAAGCATCTGACCGGGATTGGAAAAGTTGGATATATCACCGTATTCAGCGTAAATAACAGCGGATGAAATGGGACCAATACCAGGGATAGACATATAGTGAGGATGTACTTCTTCGATAAGTTTAATAATCTCAGTTTCCAAAGTGTTTATTTCATCGGAAAGAGATTTGTATAGTGTCAATAAAGTGTTTAATTCTAAATCGAATATAGAATTATTGACACCGACAGTGTTAGCAGCAAGCTCTTTAAGACGAAGGAACTGCTGGATAGAAAACTTACCTCTGGAAATACAGCGGAGTTTATCGTAGGAAGCAGAGTTCATACGAGCCATTTTTTCAGCGGAGCCGTAGTTTTCAAGAAGATACAAAGCTGTTTTAGAAAGCCGTTCATTGAAGAATGGTTTAAATTCCGGAAAGGTATGGTCTAAAACATTAGTTATCTTAACAAGATAAAAAGAACGCTGACGAATTAGCCTGTCACGCAAACGAGTTAGTGACTTTAGGGAATAAGCGTGGTAAAATCCTTTTGAATGGGGTTTGTACTCAACGGTAATTAACCACCGGGCTATTGATTCGCAGTCAACAGAATCGGTTTTGGTTCGCCTTAAAGTTGTAGACTTTTTGTATTCCTTGATGAGAACTGGATTAACTTCCATGAAGCTGTGGTGGGCATTCTCAAGGAAGAGTTCAAGATTGAGGGCATAATGGGCAGTTGATTCAAACCCTATTTTTATATCCTCAGGATTGGAGAGAGAATTAAGAGCAGTAAGCAGTTGTTCAAAGCCATCTTTGTCATTAGTGATGGTAAATTTAGAAATAATCTGCTGGTCGGCTGCAGAAATGATGCAGCAATCATGTTTGTACTTGGAAATATCAATTCCAACAAAGTACATGGGCATAGAAAAAACCTCCTGAATAAATATTTTAGCACTGTTGTCTTCCACAGAGAATTCGGCTGTGTAATCACGTAAATAAAAACGTCGAGCGTTAACAAACTAATTACCAGTAATAGACGAAAAGCTGTGGTCTGAGTCACCTCCGAACAGTCAAAGCTGTAAAGCTATAGGTACAGATCCACAGTGCTTTAAGTATTATAATGGAGTATTCAATAAAACCCAAGAGTTTGGGAGAAAGGAGAATAATCCATTACCCTCAAAAGAGGATAATTGGATTATACGTGATAGCTATGAAAATAGAACGAATTGATGACAAGACAGTAAAGTGCTTCCTGTCCAATGAAGAATTGGAAGAGTACGAGATTGATTATAAAGATTTTGTGGTCCGCAGTGAAAAAGCCAAAGAGGTTGTGCAGGAGATTATCGAGCAGGCCGAGGAAGAGGTGGGCTATAAGCCGCCGAAGTATGCTTTTGACCTACAGATCATGATGGTACCGGATGAAGGATTGATGCTGGTATTTTCCGAGAAGGAACCGCTGGAGAATAAAAACGGTGCACAGCTGTTACAGGCGTTGCAGGAGATGAAGCGTGTCTTCGAGGAGAAAAAGGCAGAGATCGGCGCTACGCTGGGAAAACAGGCGAAGGAAGAAACGGAGAACAATGCCGGGAAAAATAAGAAAGCAAAGGGAAAAGCAGAGGAAGCGGCAAAGCCCCAGTTTGCAATTTTTGCCTTCCGCAATATCGGCAGAGTGATCGAATATGCCGCCG
>URWP01000195.1 GCA_900551645.1 uncultured Bacteroides sp. | reverse complement strand
TGGAGGTCCCTGGTTCAAGCCCAGGCTGGTCCACAAAAAAGCAGCTGCGGATTCCGCAGCTGCTTTTTTTATGCTTTTGCGTAAACAATGCGTAAACAAAAGGTTTGGGTTGGGCTTCATTCGTCCGTTCGTTTCAATCAGGACGTGAGTACGTTTTTTTAGGATAAAAAATCCCGGTTCCTGAAGTTGGGTGGGAACCGGGATTCTGCATGTTTATCAGTTAGTAAAGATATTATCAGAAGATGTAAGCCAGTGAAACCTGCCAGGAGTTCTTGCGGATATTGGCTTCGAAATTTTCATCTCCGATATTAGCCAGTTTACTGGCTCCAATGTTGTAGTTTACTCCGACTTGCAGGTGCTGGATAAGTTTCAGACCGGCACCTACGTTTACGCTGACCGCGCATTTCTTGGCTTCTATATTATCCCACAGTTTATCATCCAGATTAAAACCGAATTGTGGACCGGCTGCCAGATATACACCCAGAGTACTTCCCAGTCCGATGGTCCACTTCAGGTTGATGGGGACTTCAATGGATTTCAAGGTCTCTGTTTCTGATTCCAGTCCGTCTTTACTTTCGGCTTTCAGACCTGACTGCGCATACAAGGCTGCCGCGTCAATTCCGATTCCAAGTACAGGAACAGTGAATTCCATCATCGGACCGATAAAGAAACCGGTGCGGTTATCTCCTTTGAACATATCGGTAGAACAGCTTAGTTTGGATACGTCCAGACCGCCCTTTACACCGAAATGTATTTGAGCCTGCGCCGGTATAGCCAGCCAACAGCAGACTACCAGCAATAAAGTTGATAATACTTTTTTCATTGTTTTCTAGTTTTAGTTATCGGGACAAAAATAATAAAATCTTTGATAAGAATAGTTTTTTGGATTATAAATGTATGATTATTAGATGAAAATAAGAACAACCAGGTGAAAATCATATAATTCTTGTTTTGTTCTATGCTTGGCGAAGAATATTCTGTTAGAAAAACGAGTCTCATTTTCACCGGAGAAAGAAGCGATTTTGTACCTTTGCGGTATGAAGCGCTATGTAGATGTTATCGTACCATTGCCCATTGCCGGTCAATATACTTATTCATTGCCCGAAGAAATGGCCGGCCGGGTCTGTCTGGGATGCCGGGTGGTCGTTCCGTTCGGACGTAAGAAGTTCTATACCGGGCTTGTGACACGGGTACATGAGGAAGCTCCGGAGGCGTATGATACCAAAGACGTATCTGAATTGTTGGATGAACGGCCTGTCTTACTGGAAAGACAGTATAAGTTCTGGCAATGGCTGTCCGACTATTACCTTTGTACGCTGGGTGATGTATACAAAGCGGCTTTACCCTCGGGAATGAAGCTGGAAAGTGAAACGCTGGTGGTATATAATCCGGATTTTGAGGCGGAGACTTCCTTGACAGAAAGGGAACAGCGGGTGCTGGATTTGTTGAGCCGGGATACTGAACAGTGCATTACCCAATTGGAGAAAAACTGTGGTACCCGTCAGTTGCTGCCTGTCATCCAGAGTTTGTTGGAGAAAGGAGCCATCTGTGTAAAGGAAGAACTGAAGCGTAGCTACAAGCCAAAGATGGAAACCCGTGTCCGTCTGAAGGAACCGATGCGTTCCGAAGAGGCACTCAGACAACAGTTCGATTTGTTGGCCCGTGCCCCGAAACAGTTGGCCGTACTGATGAAATACCTGGAATTAGCAGCTTGGTCGTCTGCTGCTACTTTACCGAAGGAAGTGACACGTAAGCAGTTGCTGGCCGCTTCCGGCGCGTCGGCCGCAGTATTGAACGGACTGGTGGAGAAGCAGGTGTTTGAGGTCTATCACGAAGAAATAGGCCGGTTGGCCGGCGGCTGTCTGCCTTTACAGGAAATGCATACCTTAAGTGACGCACAAGAGAGGGCCTATCGGCAGATTCTGACCACTTTTCATCGTAAAAACGTCTGCCTGCTGCATGGAGTAACAGCCAGCGGGAAGACAGAAATCTATATCCATTTGATTCAACAGGTGCTGAGTGTAGGGAAGCAGGTTCTGTATCTGTTGCCTGAAATCGCCTTGACTACCCAGATAACCGAACGGCTGAAACGGGTGTTCGGCGACAGGTTGGGCATTTACCACTCTAAGTTTCCGGATGCGGAACGGGTGGAAATCTGGCGCAAGCAGTTGTCCGAAAACGATTACGATGTGATTTTGGGCGTCCGTTCGTCGGTGTTCCTGCCTTTCCGGCGATTGGGACTCGTCATTGTAGACGAAGAACATGAACAGACCTATAAACAGCAGGACCCGGCACCAAGGTATCATGCCCGGAACTCCGCCATTGTATTGGCTTCTCTTTTCGGAGCGAAGACACTGTTGGGGACTGCTACTCCAAGTATTGAGACTTATTATAACGCGCTTCAGGGTAAGTATGGACTGGTGAAACTTACGGAACGCCACCGACAAGTGTGTCTGCCAAGTATTGAGGTGACAGACATCAAGGAGCTGGCCCGTAAGAAGCGGATGACAGGACCTTTTTCGCCGATACTTTTGCAACGGATGCGGGAAGCATTGGAACGGAAAGAACAAATCATTCTTTTTCAGAACCGGAGAGGCTTTGCCCCGATGATAGAATGCAGGACTTGTGGATGGGTACCCCGCTGCAAGAACTGCGATGTGAGTCTGACTTATCATAAAGGGTTGAATGAACTGACGTGCCATTATTGCGGCTATACTTATCAGGTACCGCGCAGTTGTCCGGCTTGTGGGGGGGTGGAGCTGATGGACAGAGGTTTCGGTACGGAGAAGGTGGAAGATGATGTGAAGCGGATTTTTCCGGAAGCCAGGGTGGCACGGATGGATCTGGATACGACCCGTACCCGTACAGCCTATGAAAATATTATAGCTGATTTTGAAGCCGGTAAGACTGATGTACTGATTGGTACTCAAATGGTTTCGAAGGGATTGGATTTTGAACGGGTCAGTGTAGTGGGTATTCTGAACGCGGATTCATTGCTGAATTATCCGGATTTCCGGTCGTATGAACGGGCTTTCCAACTGATGGCGCAGGTAGCAGGACGTGCCGGCCGGAAAAGCCGGCAGGGACTGGTCATTCTACAGACGAAATCTCCCGAATTACCACTGATTCATCAGGTAGTGACTAATGATTACAGGCAAATGTATGAGGAACAATTGGAAGAGCGCAGACAGTTCAGGTATCCTCCGTTTGAACGGCTGATATACGTTTACCTGAAGCATCGGAAGGAAGAGGTGGTGGAACAGGCCGCTGCCGTATTGGCTACCTGGTTACGTAGCGGATTAGGAGACAGGGTCCTTGGTCCTGATAAGCCTCCTGTCGGTCGTATTCAGAGGTTGTTCATCAAAAAGATAATGGTGAAGGTAGCACAGGGGACTTCCATGCCAAAGGTACGAACCTACCTGTTGCAGTTGCAGCGTGCCTTGGTGGAGGACGAGCGTTTTCGTTCGACGGTGGTCTATTATGATGTTGACCCGATGTGATAACTGAAAACTGGTAATAATAAATAGAGAAAAGATGAAGATAGCCTTGGATGTGCATACCCATACACTGGCAAGCGGGCATGCATTCAGTACATTACAGGAGATGGCCCGGGCTGCTGCCGACAAAGGGCTGGAATTATTGGGAATTACGGAACATTCACCGGGAATTCCGGGAAGCTGTGACCTGATTTATTTCCGTAACCTGCATGTAGTTCCCCGTCGTATGTACGGTATCGAACTGTTGCTGGGAGCTGAAATCAATATTCTGGATGGTGAAGGGAATCTGGATTTGGATGAGTATTATCTGCAACGGCTGGACCTGCGGATTGCCGGCATCCATTCGCTTTGTTATCACTGGGGAACGGTGGAGGAAAATACGCACGGTATGGTGCAGGCTATCTCTAATCCGTATATCCACATCATCAGTCATCCCGGTGACGGGACGGCTGAACTGAATTTCGAACCGATTGTTTGGGCTGCCAAAGAGCATCATACACTGTTGGAAATCAACAACAGCTCGTTGAACCCGGTCCGTAACAAACCGACAGCGCGGACCAATAATCTGGAAATTCTGCGGTTGTGTAAACAATACGAAGTACCGGTTATTCTGGGGAGTGACGCGCATATCTCTTTTGATATCGCCGTATATGACCGGGCTTTGGAGCTGGTGGGTGAAACGGAATTCCCAGAGGCGCTGATTATGAATACGGATGTGAGACAGTTCAAACAATACCTGGGTATTCCGATGGATGATAAGGAATGAATCCGGTATAGCCGGACAATTTATAACAAAACAAGAACTGAATATGAAAAAGATACTTTTTGTCTGTCTGGGAAATATCTGCCGCTCTTCTTCGGCAGAAGAAATTATGCGTACTTATATTCGGAAAGCCGGGCTTGAACAGGAACTGGAGGTTGATTCGGCAGGTATCCTGTCTTACCACCAAGGAGAACTGCCTGATGAGCGGATGCGGGCGCATGCCCTCCGTCGTGGTTATAACCTGACTCATCGTTCGCGTCCGGTGCGGACCAGCGATTTCGAGGAATTCGATTGGATATTAGGTATGGATGACCGGAATATTGACGCATTGAAAGAGAAGGCGCCGGATATCGCTTCGGAACAGAAAATCCATCGGATGACAGATTTTTGCCGGACGAACACGGTAGATTATGTGCCGGACCCTTATTATGGCGGAGCGCAAGGTTTCGAGCATGTTCTGGATATCCTGGAAGATGCCTGCGCTGGTCTGTTGGAAACTCTGCGGACAGAGTTATAAGAATAGATGTACTGTCTCCGTTTGAGAAGATTTCCTGTCTGCAGGCGGAGACAGTATGAGATTATGGTTATTTTTTCAGTTCCGGATAACTGATGCGGGTGTGATACATCGTTTTCAATTTCTCCTTGAATACTGATTTGACGGTCGCGATGTCCTTGAAAGTTATCGGGCATTCCTTGAAGCATCCGTCCTGTACCTGTGAATCGATAATCCGGTCTACCAGGTTGGAAATGCTTTCTTCTGTATATTCCGGTAAACTTCGGGAGGCTGCTTCTACTGCATCTGCCATCATCAGAATGGCTTGTTCTTTGGTGAACGGATTCGGACCCGGGTACTGGAAGAAGCTCTTGTCTACTTCTTCATCCGGGTGCTCGTTCTGATAGGAGATATAGAAATATTTGGTTACACCGGCTCCGTGATGAGTGCGGATAAAATCTTTGATAACTTGTGGCAAATCATATTTGTCAGCCAGTCGG
>URWP01000194.1 GCA_900551645.1 uncultured Bacteroides sp. | reverse complement strand
TAGAAAAATTCCACCAAAAGGAGTGAGTTTCTCGGATTTTATTTGTATTTTTGCCATGTCTTGTTGACTTTTTATCGTCTTTCGTATTGCAGCACTAAGATAGGTGAAATTTCTGACATGGCAAAATCCTGGGCAACTTATTGTTGCTCAGGATGTTATAAATAACGTTAAACTAAAGAGTTGCGGAATTAAGGTTAAAATAAACGCAAAAAGCAAAATCCCCTACCAAAATATTTAGCAGAGGATTTTGTTCTATCGTTTAAAGGGCGTTTTTTATATTTTTCAATAAATCACCATATCCATGATTGTCCCCTGAGTCTTTATCACAGGTGACTGACTACATGTTTTTGTATTCCTGTCATACACGAACAGTCCAGCACCGTTGTTTTCCGTTACTAATCCAAAAAATACTTTGCTGTCTTTATGATTAATCGCACAACTGTAACCATTGGTTCGGGGAAAATCAAGAACTTCTCCTGTACAGTTATACAGATTTGCTTTGAAAGCATAATTTGTTTTGTCGTTGATATAGTCTGGCCCTGACGCCCCAATGAATGCGGGACAATAACCAAAGAAATACAACTCTCCGTTTCCTGCATAGTGATAGGAAAGTACATATTGTAATTTTCCTCCTTCTACACCCGTCCACGTTCTGTCTGTAAGATTGAAGCAATAATCCTTGTCAAAATCAGTCTCGCCGTTCTTTATACGTAGCAGTCCACAGTATTGATCGGGTACGTAGCCATAAGATCCCCAGCAGGGAATATATAAATCGTTCTTCTCATCAACAAACATTGCACCTACACCGATAACGGTAGCGGCAGACAACCGATAATCAACGATTTTCTTTATAGGTTTATCGGTTGTGGCATCCACTAACAGAACATGTGCACCTTTTTTGCAAATAGGCATGTTGTCAAACTGTCCTAGTCCTACATATAGAATGTTGTCACGCAAGAACAGACCTATAGGGTTAGGGGTATTGCTGCCCTCTGCACCCCATCGCGAGTCTGCAAGGTCTATTTCACCTGTCCTTTCCATAGTGGTCGGGTTGAAGATTACGATTTTGTTTTCAATCGGTGCCGTCGCATAGGCTTTTGTATCATTAACCACTAACATGTTTCCAGCCATAGGCGCCATACGGTCCACTTGGATTTGTCCAGCCTTGGTTAATGTACCGTCATCATTGCGGATGAATTTATATACATTCGCATCAGCCGCACCACCGATACTGAACACCCAATCCTTATATGTGGCAAGATAAGGGGTGCTCTTCACCTCATGGGCGTTGGTAAAGCTGACATTTCCATTGGAAGTATTCTGAACAGGGACGATGTATCCCATAGAAGCTTGAGGAGCCATGTCGATTGCGAGAATCATGTTAGCCTTCCCCTCTGTCATGGGTGGTAGCGGATCGTCATTACTGCTGTCACAGGAGGTCAATGCAAAGCCTCCTAACAGACTTACTGCTAATAGAATTAAATTTTTCATTTTCATTTTATTATATTAATTATTTACCATTCAAGTGATGTAAAACGGATTTTAAGCGAGAAAAGTCGACCTGCCAACGGATAATTAAAGTTGGTCATCTCATCGGTATTGAGAATATTGTGACATTCCGCTCCGAATATTATCTTCCGTCTGCATATACCATATTCAAGGCCGAGGGTATGAATACATGTCCCAGGTATTTTATAGTTTTGATTTTTACTCAGTTCGTAACCATAATAATACTTGTCGGTATATCCTCCTTCATAATAAATACGGGTATATTGATTCCGACCACCAAAGAGGTTGTCCTTTCGGTAATCTACCATCCAATTGAAATATAGAATAGGTATATGTGGTAACTGCATTTTATAGGTTTGGCTTGGTGTATTTGTACCAAACAGATATTTGGAATAGTCAAGCGATTTTTGCCAAGTACCATTCAGCGACACGAACCAATTCCGGTTTATATCCCATTTTACTTCGGCATCTGCACCATATAGCAAAGCTTCGCCTAAATTCTGATATTTATAATATCCCGCTTGCGCAAGCATATACATCATGTTCTTTACTTTTGTTGTGTAAACATTTGCTTCAAATTGCAACCGTGATTCATTATTGTAGTAGTGGTCATATATTACCCCTAAATTATAATTGTTCGCCATTTCAGGGTCCAATGCCGTATTGACCTGGGTTGTGATACGATCCCCAAGGATTTCCTCATATCGCGGCAAACGATAATTATGTTCCAATGCTGCTTTCAGATACCAATGTCGGGGTAAATCATATTTCAAGGCAATGCTATAGCCCAAATTGTCTCCTGTGCGGTCGGTCTTGACCGGTTCACTTTCCGACCCATATGTCAAATCTACCGTCTCACCGTTCACTCTAAAATGATAATATCGCCCGGTAATAACGGAAGTAAGTTTGTCATTGAACCACCTGTTCTCGAAAGACAGAGAAGAAATAAGACCTGTCACATCTGATTGGAGTCCACAAAGTCTTTTTTTCAAGAATTTTTCCGCTTCCGGATCATTAGCCTCCTGAGTAACATATCGAAAATCATTGTTCAAATTGACTGACATTTTATTAGGAATCAAATGGTATTTTAAATTCAGATTGAAACGAATGTCATGAGTATGGTCATCTGAAAGGTTTGGTACACTTCCCTTTTCTCCTTTGTAGCTATTGAGACGTTTGTTGCCATAGAAGTCATATACATATGAAGATGTATCGTTCAGGCATGAATTAGTGTACAGATAGCCTCCATTAAATTTCATATCCATTTTTTTAGTAAGGAAAGATTTTCTTTCTAAATGTAAAGTTCCACCAGTAGTGAAAGCTTTGTTGAAGGTATGACGGATGTTGGTTTCGATACCTTGCATCTCTTTTCTATTAGCATATCCTAAAATTTCTAATTCAGCTTCATCGAAATAGCCATTCATAAAATTGAAACTTACAGCGTAGTCTATCATTTTCAAATGATCATGGTCTCGTTTTATTTTTAATCCTTCTACATAGGGTGATTCTATGGTATAATCATTTGCCGCTAAAGTTCCTCCTGCATATAGAGTCATGGCCGTGTTTATTTTATTGAAAAAATGGCGAACAGTCGCACTGCCCTCATGCGTTCCGTAACTTTGCATTTTATATGCCAAATCGTAAAAATTTTTATCGGTATCAATTGTCACTACATTGACAGCACTTCCCAATCCATCTCCCCCAAACTCCGGTGGGACAATACCTTTGTATATTTCTATGCGGTCTATGAACTGAAGTGGAATATCATTTATGGAAAAGTTTCCATCTGGTGTATTTAATGGATAACCATCCATATATATTTGAACTCTATTGCCTTCCAAGCCGCGAACATTTATTTTAGTCTGACTTCCAACTCCGCCGGTTTGTCTGAGTTTTACGCCGGTTTGATGGTTGAGCACCTCACTTATAGAGGTACCCCGCCCTGCCAACGTTTTGCCATCTATTACCGTAACAGGAACACCCTGTTGCTTAACTTCTCGTATCTCATACCTTTCGCCGATGCCTACAACCTCCACACCGTCCAGTTGCATATTTGCATCTTCCATAAGGACATCTAAAGTTTTGCTCTCTGATTCTGAAAAGAATACAGTCTTGGTTGTTCTTTTCAAACCAACGCACGAAAATACTATAGTTGACTTACCTATAGGAATATTCTTTAATACATAATTTCCCTGTTCATCTGTAGTTGTCCCGATTGAAGTATGCTCTATTTGTATAGTTACACCTATTAAGGGAGATTTATCCTGAATGCTTCTGATACTCCCAGACAAAACCCGTTGAGCCATAGCAGATAGACTGAACAAGGAATAAAGAAAGATTAGTAAAAGAACACAGTCTGTTCTTCTTTTTTTATAATTTATAAAATCGAATTTCATAAGGTTGTCTTTTTTAGGTGCAAAGTTATCTCGTTTCCAAAGAATGCACAATCCCTAAATTTGGGTATTTTAACGTCACTGCGTACTCAGTACCCCTCTAAAAAGTGATTTTAGGGTACGAGGCTTTGCTTGCCATTACATAATGGCAAGTATGGCTTCGAATTTTGAAATTCCGTTTTTCTTGGCAGTTTCGGCTATGGAATGAATCTTTGCAAAGATGTCTGCTCCATCATCTGTTCTGAAGCAACCGCTTACTTTTTGCTTGACCTTTATTTTTCGAATGCCTCTCTCGCTCGCATTGTTGTCGTAAGGGACAGAGAAATCGGAAAAAAATGCAAACTAGTAGTCCTTTACCTTATATATGCCTTTCTTGAAAGTCTCGAAATCATCATGAAACTGGGCGCAGGGGGGGGATTCTCCGTGGATTGCCCCAGCGCCCATAAAGTGCATTGCGGTTGTAAAAATACTACTTTTTCACGACTCCCCTGTGTACTGCAAGTCAAAAACAAAGGATGCGGTTGTTGAAAATCAACTTGTTAGCAACGGAGGACACCCTAACAACTGATGAAAAAATGTATTGGGTGTCAAACTTGGGATAAGTTAAGACGATAGAAAGGGCTGGATTTCTCGTAATGGGAGGTCAGCCTTGTTTGTTGTGTATATTTACCGTTGTAAATCATCCGAAATTACGGATTGTGGCTGCAAACTGCGGTGGGTAGTAGCGAGTTGAATGCGGTTAAAATAGCGGTAAGAGTATGGGGAAGTGTAGTGATAAGGGCTTTTGGTACTGCTACTGACTTTGTTAAATGGATACGGAGAATTAGTTAATAGTCCGTTAATTCATGCTAATCGACTTGGTTTCGGCTGAGCGGAAGGTTATCTTTGTATAGTAGCTTCGCCATGACTATTGAGGTCTCAGTCATCTTTGGATGAGAAGCGGAGCGGAGTAAAATGTTAAAATGTAAAATATAATTCGGGTAATTGTCGATGAAAAACTTAAACTTTTTATCAACCTCCCCAACTGACGGTCGGATAATGTCGGTCTCGTATCGGTCTCGTATCGGTCTCGTATCGGTCTCGTATCGATCCCGTATCAATCCCGTATCATCCTCCTATCGTTCTCCTATCGTTCTCGCTTCCAGAAGCGGAAACAATACGGAAACTATACGGAAACGATATGTAACCGATCCTTGGAGGAAGGGAGGAAGAAGCGAGGACGATATTTGGTGGAAGCGTGGAGGAAGGATGCCCAAGATAGAAGCCGCTGTTTCTACCTGGAGCTGACTTGCTGTCGAAGAAAGGATGGTACGTTCCTAAGGGTGAGGGCAAGATGAAGGGTGGAGTATGCTGCTCAATGGAAAACGAA
>URWP01000193.1 GCA_900551645.1 uncultured Bacteroides sp. | reverse complement strand
ATGGGGAAACGAATATTATGCTTCCGACTATTTCCAGCAGTTGTGGGACTTTGCCATCAAACTGATTAAAGAAGGTAAAGCATACATCGATGAACAAAGCTCAGAAGAAATCGCCGCTCAGAAAGGTACACCGACCCAGCCTGGAACGGAAAGCCCTTATCGAAACCGTCCGATTGAAGAAAGCCTGGAGCTGTTTGAAAAGATGAACAGAGGTGAAATAGAAGAAGGAAAGATGGTGCTTCGCGCCAAGATTGATATGGCCAATCCGAACATGCACTTCCGTGACCCAATCATCTACCGGGTGGTAAAAACACCTCACCACCGCACTGGTGATAAATGGAAAGCCTACCCGATGTATGACTTTGCACATGGACAGAGCGACTACTTCGAAGGAGTTACCCACTCGCTCTGTACCTTGGAATTTGTAGTACACCGCCCACTGTATGACTTGTTTGTCGACTGGGTGAAGGAAGGGAAAGATCTGAACGATAACCGTCCGCATCAATATGAGTTCAACAAGCTGAACTTGAGTTATACCCTTATGAGTAAGCGCAACCTGCTTACACTGGTCAAAGAAGGGCTGGTAGACGGATGGGATGACCCACGTATGCCGACTATCTGCGCGTTCCGTCGCCGCGGTTATTCTCCGGAATCCATCCGTAAGTTCATCGATAAAATCGGTTACACCACTTACGATGCACTGAATGATTTTGCTCTGCTGGAAAGTGCCGTTCGCGAAGACCTGAACGCACGGGCAACTCGTGTGTCAGCTGTATTGAATCCGGTTAAACTGATACTGACCAACTACCCGGAAGGCCAGGTAGAAGAAATGGTAGCCATCAATAATCCGGAAGACCCGAATTCTCCGACACACACTATCGAATTCAGCCGTGAACTGTGGATGGAACGTGAAGACTTCATGGAAGATGCTCCGAAGAAATACTTCCGTATGACTCCAGGTCAGGAAGTCCGTCTGAAAAATGCTTACATCGTAAAATGTACAGGTTGTAAGAAAGATGAAAGCGGAAACGTGGTAGAAGTTTATGCTGAATACGATCCGAATACACGCAGTGGTATGCCTGAAGCTAACCGCCGCGTAAAGGGAACCCTACACTGGGTAAGCTGCAAACATTGCCTGCAAGCAGAAGTCCGCCTATACGACCGCTTGTGGAAAGTAGAGAACCCACGTGATGAAATGGCAGCCATTCGCGAAGCCAAAAACTGCTCAGCTCTGGAGGCCATGCAGGAGATGATTAACCCGGATTCGTTGAAGGTATTGACAGAATGTTATGTAGAAAACTATTTGGCAAATGCCAAACCGTTAGACTATCTGCAGTTCCAACGTATCGGTTACTTCAACGTGGACAAAGATTCTACTCCCGACCATCTGGTATTCAACCGTACCGTATCGTTGAAAGACACTTGGAGTAAAATCAACAAATAAATCCATCTGATTGATATTCTAAACGGAACATTTGCCATGCTCAGAAGATTTACCTGTATGATTTCTGACCTCATGGCAAATGTTCTTTTTTTATCATTGACTTTTCATACATAATTCACATGAAAACCGACGATTTATCCCCTTCTTTCCAGACCCCGGAATTTCTAGAGACATTGGCTAACTATGAAGAGATGGTCCGTCAGCACTGTACCCGTTACTTTGAAAGTAATGACTTGCTTCTTCTGGCAGAGTATTACGTCACCCAGCAAAAAATCAAAAAAGCCGAAGAAGTCATCAGTTATGCGCTTACTATTCATCCGGATAATCTGGAACTTCAGATTTACCAATGTAATTCTCTGATTGCAAAAGGAGAGCTGGACGAAGCTGAACAGATATTGAATCAACTGCCCGACCAACAAGACGAAGAAGTTATCTATTCCCGAGTCAATATATGCCTGGAACGCGGTCAGGAACAAAAAACCGACAGTCTGTTGATTCCACTTGTAGAAAGCGAAGCCTATGATCCCGACATGCTGGTCGATATTGTCAACATCTTTTTAGATGCCAATAATGAAACCTACGCCCGTAAATGGTTAGATATATTATTTGAACATGCCGATAATAGTCAGACGCTCGTTCTGGAAACCGCAGCAGATTTCTTCATGACATTCAACCACTACCAACAAGCCATTGACACCTACAATCAATTATTGGATATTGACCCTTACCAACTCGACTACTGGCTAAACCTGACACAAGCCTATTTGGCAAACGAACAGACAGAACAAGCTTTCAATGCTATCGATTTTGCGCTGACCGTCAAAGAAAAGCACTCCAAGGCCTTGGAATTGAAAGGATATTGCTACCTTCAAAGCAACAATCCGGAAGAAGCTATTCAATATTTTGAGCAGGCTCTACCGGACAGTCAGGCTCCGGCAAACCTCTATCAGATATTGGAAGCATGCTATACTTCATTGGGAAAAGACGAACAGAGTATCATCTATCTGAACAAGTTGCTGGACGATCCAGAGATACCCGATTTTGAACGGGCTATCTATTACCAGAAACTGGCTGCCCGTCATCTGCAACTCTCACATTTCGACAGTTGTTTAGAGTGTGCCCTCAAAGGACTAGAATACGATGACGGATATGCACCGTTATATCTGATACTTGGAGAGTATTATCTGTTCGACAACGACCAGCATTCTGCCGAACAGGAATTTGCGCATGCAGAAGCTTATGCAACCGATGAAAAAGAATTGCAGGAACAGATATTCGGAGCCTATTTCCGGGCCAGTTACTTCCATGAAGCCCTGAAATGCTTCCAGCAAATGGAAGAAAAATACCCGTTAATGGTAGATAAATATTATTTCTGTGCTGCATATTGTTGCTATGCTATCCACGATGAAACAAACCTGATGAAATATCTGGTACGAGGCAATACCATTCTTCAACAATTTCAGGATAAGAACGAACGTATCCAGTTATCCGATATGACGCCAGAAGTAGAAGATTTCATGAAAATGATACGCGAAGCCCATCATGGAATAGAAGAAGGAAGCATCCATCCTGAAGACTATTTTGACTTACCGGAGCGACCAATTCCGTAATGAAAACATCTCCCCCCACAAAAAAATGTCGTAGTAGTAAGCTTTCCCTACTTCTACGACATTTTTCTCTTATTCAGATGTATCCATCATTCTTTAGCCGATTTTGCCGACAGTTTCTCCAGCAGATACACCAGAAGGAAACCTATCACCATCAGGACAGCTGCTTCCCAGACATAGGCATTCGGTAATATATTGTTTTCTACCAACGGCTTCACCACTCCATGACTATCGACATAAGTCTCAACCGTTTCTTTCCAGGGCCAGACCTTATTCAGTGATCCTAGCATGAATCCGGTAAGAACAGACAAGGTTATATTCCGAAAATGCTTCAAAGCAAACGAAAGTAAACGCGAGAAAGTAGTGATACCAATGAGAGCCCCTGCGGCAAACACCAGGATAATCTTGATATTAAAGGTTTTCACCGCTTCCATGATGAAAAAGTATTTACCTAACAACACCAGAATAAAGCTACCGGATATTCCTGGTAAAATCATGGCACAGATGGCAATCGCCCCGCAAAGAAAAATAAACAGTAAGTTAGTAGGAGTTTCTGCTGGCGTAGCCACTGTTATATAATAGGCTACAGCTGCTCCTACGATAAAGGCCAGAATCGTCTTCCAGTTCCATTCCTTGATATCTTTAGACACAAACCATGTAGAAGCCAACACAAGTCCAAAGAAAAAAGCCCAGACCAATACAGGATGATCAGTCAACAACCAAGTAATGACTTTGGCCAATGAAAAGATACTGATACCAATACCCAATACAATGGAGAATAAAAAAGCGGCATTGATATGCTTGCAGAACGCAATCCATTTGCCTGTAAAGAAAAGTTTCAGACTCTCTCCATTAATACTCTTAATGGAATTAATCAGCTCATCATAAATTCCCACAATAAAGGCTATCGTTCCTCCTGATACTCCGGGAACCACATCAGCGGCTCCCATACCCATGCCTTTCAAGGCCAGAAAAGCATAATCTTTTAGTTTCCGTTCCATGTATAAATTATCTTCCAGATTTTAATGACGCAAAGTAACAGAAAAAAAACAAGTTATAAAACCCCCATACTACATTTACCGACTATTCATGGTAAAAAAATGAAAAAACACCTATCTTATCAAGCACAGATGAACTATTCTGTCTTTCATTTGTTATATTCGTAGAAACAATTAAAACACAATCATTATGGCAAAAACAGCATTTAAAGGCAATCTGGTTTCATTAGCCGGAGAGTTTATTCAGGCAGGCATGCAGGCTCCCGATTTTACCTTGGTTAAAGGAGATTTAGGAAATTACACGTTAGCTGATACCAAAGGGAAATTCACAATATTGAATATTTTCCCAAGTCTGGATACAGGAGTATGCGCAGCATCGGTACGGAAATTCAATCAACTGGCAGCCGGGAAAGAAAATACAGTGGTACTGGCTATATCGAAAGACCTTCCGTTTGCACAAGGACGATTCTGTACTGCAGAAGGTATTGATAACGTAGTTCCTTTGTCCGATTACCGTTACACTTCCGATTTTGGCGAAAAATATGGCGTACTGATGACAGACGGTCCGTTGTGCGGTCTGTTGGCACGTGCTGTAGTAATTATCAATCCGGAAGGGAAAATCATCTATACCCAGCTGGTTCCGGAAATTGTAGAAGAGCCAGATTATGAAGCAGCTTTGGCAGCTATCCGATAACAGAAACTGGATAGTCCTCTTATACAGAACTATATGAAAAAGCCGGGCCCAAGAACATTCCGAAGGTCCGGCTTTTCAAATATCTTATAGATAGAATATTTTTGTTATTAGAAAGGCATCTCAGTCAGCATCTCCTACAAAATCCTTAATACGTTGCTCTTCAGTGAGGCGGCATACCAAAAGCATATCATCGTGTTCTGCTACAATATATCCGTCCAGACCTTGTACGACCACCCGTTTCTCCTGAGTTGTATGGATAATACAGTTACGGGTTTCATACGTTTTAATATCCGGACCGATATTTACATTACTATGCGCATCCCTTTTCATATTTCTGTACAAGGAACTCCATGTACCCAAATCACACCAGCCAAAACTTGCCGGCAACGCATAAATTTCATCCGCTTTTTCCATTAATGCATAATCAATCGAGATATTTTCACACGTAGGGAACAGTTCGTCAATCATTTCCTGCTCTTTATCCGTATAATAGATAGGAAGCAAGCGCTCGAAAATACGGGCCATCGGCGGCTGGTATACACGGA
>URWP01000192.1 GCA_900551645.1 uncultured Bacteroides sp. | reverse complement strand
CACGAAGGTATGCGAAAGAGCTATGCTAGTCAATACGCCAATTTTGGAAGCTTACAGAAGGAAGCAGACACATGCAAGAACAGTGCTGTATCGGCAATAATTTCGGTTTCAGCAGGGTCAACAAAGAGTAAAGCGAATTTCTCTGAGGAGGTCCACAAAATCAAGTTTACAAACAATACATACACAACCATCATTCCTGAAGCCACCTTCACTCCTTGCCAGATTCGGAGCGGTTTCCCGGCTCCATAATTCTGACCACAGTAGGTAGCCATGGCAATACCCAGACTTTCCAACATACAAAGGAAGAACATCTTGATACGCATTGCTGCCGTAAAGGCTGCCACACACGCCGTACCCAATGCGTTGTTGGAACTTTGAAGCATAATGCTACCGATAGCCGTAATTGAAAACTGGAGCCCCATCGGTGCACCGATGTAAATCAGTTGTCGAGCCAATTCCGGACGGAAACGACGATCAGCAGGTGTCGTCCGCAAAATCTCAAATTTCCGATACATGTAAAAATAGCATAATACAGCCGATACCCCTTGCGAAAAAACGGTAGCAATGGCTGCTCCCGCCCCTCCCCATTTCAGAACAACGATACACAACAGGTCCAACAAAATATTCAGCACCGTAGAGAACAGCAGAAACCAAAAAGGAGTTTTGCTATCGCCCAAAGCCCGGAGAATACTGGATAATAGATTGTAATAAAAAGTACAAGGAATACCGATAAAAGTTATCAGCAAATAGTAATAGGCATCCTCGAAGATATTTGCCGGTGTCTGCATCCATTTCAGAATAAACGAACAAAGCAGACAAGTCGCCAATGTAATAGCTACCGACATAATACCAGCCAGTTTCAGACTGACAGCTACCAGTCGTCGCATTGTCCGATAATCATGAGCGCCAAATTTCTGTGCTACCGGAATCCCGAATCCTCCACAACATCCGTTACAGAAACCTAAGATCAGGAAAACAACCGACGTACTGGCTCCCACTGAAGCCAAAGCATTGATTCCTAAAAATTTTCCTACAATAGCCGCATCCACTAACGAATAAGTCTGTTGAAGCAGATTCCCGAGCAAGAGCGGCATCGTGAAATTGAACAACAACGGCAGAATAGCACCTACCGTCATATCTTTCGACTGACTCATACACTTCTTATTTTGCGTCTGCAAAGGTAATGAAAAAGCCTTAATCATGACATGTTTCCCAACAAACACCTACATAAAAAACTGTTCCCCGACTCTCGTCGGAGAACAGCCACAACACAAACACAAAATAAAACACGACAAAACTACTATGCAATTAGCACCCTTCCATTCCCTATGGAATGGAAACACGGACCTATATTCACATACAGCGTCAGTGTTAAAGTACTTGCATTGTAATAACACTCCATAGATGTTATTTGTTCAATATTTTAATATCTTTTTTCAATCAATACTGATTACATAATACCTTCTTCACGAAGATGCAACTGCCATTTCCAAGCAGAACGTAATGTTTCCTCGATAGAAGTATCTGCCTTCCAACCTAATTCGTTGTTAGCATAACTCGGATCCGCCCATACCTGTTCAATATCACCGGCACGACGACCTACAATCTGATAATTCAGTTTCACACCGGTAGCGGCCTCGAACGCATTGATTAGTTCCAATACTGACAAACCACGTCCCGTACCGATATTGAAAACTTCCACTTTATCTTTCTGTTTACCATTCAAGATACGATCCATAGCTATCACATGAGCTTTTGCCAAATCTACAACATAAATATAGTCACGGATACAAGAACCGTCAGGAGTATTATAGTCGTCCCCGAATACGCTCAATTTTTCACGGATTCCCATCGCTGTCTGAGTCAAATACGGAATTAAGTTCTGCGGAACACCGTTCGGCAATTCACCGATTAAAGCGGTAGGATGTGCACCAATCGGGTTGAAATAACGTAACAGAATCGCATGAATCGGTGAACCAGAAGCTACGGTATCACGGATAATTTCTTCGTTAATCTGCTTCGTATTTCCGTAAGGAGATTCTGCTTTCTTGATAGGAGCAGCTTCGGTTACAGGCAAATGATCCGGCTGGCCATATACTGTACATGATGAAGAGAAAATGATACCTTCTACACCATGCTTCGGCATCAATTCCAAAAGATTAATCAATGAAACCAAATTGTTACGGTAGTACATCAACGGTTTCTGTACTGACTCACCTACAGCTTTGCTGGCTGCAAAATGGATAATACCTTTGATACCTGGATATTTGGCGAATACAGCGTCCATTCCTTCAAAATCCAAACAATCCACTTTTTCGAATGCCGGACGGATGCCTGAAATCTGTTCGATATGATCTACTACATCTGCACGTGAATTAGACAGATTATCAACGATAACGACTTCATAGCCACTATTCTGCAATTCAACTACGGTATGAGAACCGATATATCCTGTACCACCAGTAACAAGAATTCTTTGTTTCATAATAATAAGGTATTTTAATATCTCAAACGAGCTAGGTTAATTATACATACAAATATATGCATAATTATTGAAATAGGGAATCGTTCAAAGAAAAAAAACAAAAAAAAGCTGTAAAGTAAGGGTCATATTTACATACGCCCATACTTTACAGCAAGTAATCTTACAGTTATCTTTGAAAAACTTACCTTTCCAAAGAATGGTCATGTGCTTCCATCCTAAGAAAATCAGAAAGTTTCCAACAATCAGTTCAGTCCGAATAAAGTTGCCAATCCTTTATCAACTCCTGAGAATCCCATGAAAGCCATGGCCAGCAAACCAGCTGTCACCAGTGCGATAGACATGCCCCGCATTCCTTTCGGAATATTGACCAGACTCAACTGCTCGCGGATACCGGCAAAAACTATCAGTGCCAAAGCAAAACCCAATGCAGTAGAAAAAGCATAAACCACACCGGTCAACAAATCATAATCCTTCTGGATAACCAGGATAGTCACACCCAGAATACAGCAGTTGGTTGTAATCAGCGGCAGGAATACACCCAGTGCCTGATACAATGAAGGAGAAACTTTCTTCAAGATAATTTCTACCATCTGAACCAATGCGGCAATTACCAGAATAAATGCGATAGTCTGCAGGTAAGCCAATCCGAAAGCATCCAATACAAATTTCTGGATAAGGTAGGTTACAATAGTAGCCAACACCAGCACGAAAGCGACAGCAGCCCCCATACCCATAGCTGTATCCACCTTTTTAGATACACCCAGGAAAGGACAAATACCAAGGAACTGTGACAACACGATGTTGTTCACAAAGATAGCGGTGATAAATATCAGTATATATTCCATATCTTTTCTTTTTAGAGGTTATGCCTTCTTCAAGCGATTCACGATAGCAATCAGATACCCCAATACGATGAATGCTCCCGGAGCCAGCACGAAAATCAGCATTCCATATTCTTCAGGCATTACAGCCAAGTTGAAGATTTTACCGGTTCCCAAGAATTCACGGACACCACCAAGCAGCGTCAGAGCAATGGTAAAGCCAAGTCCCATACCCAAGCCATCAAAGAAAGACGACAACGGATTGTTTTTAGCGGCAAAAGCTTCCGCACGACCCAGCAGGATACAGTTCACCACAATCAACGGGATGAAAAGTCCCAATGTAGCATACAGAGCCGGGACATATGCCTGCATCAACATTTGCAATAAAGTTACAAATGAAGCGATGACAACTACGAAGATAGGAATACGCACCATATCAGGCACCAAATTCTTGATGAGTGAAATCACTACATTCGAACAGATAAGCACGAACATAGTAGCCAGTCCCATACCCATACCGTTGATGGCCGAAGAAGTAGTACCCAATGTAGGACACATACCTAAAAGGAGTACGAACGTAGGATTTTCCTTTACAATCCCGTTCATCAATACTTTAAAATTATTCATAGTCTGCTCCTCCTTAATTATTTGTTTCAATTTGGGTAGAATCTGCCGGAGCAGCCTGCTGAGTAGCTCCAGTTGTAGAATCTACATTCTGATTCTTATACGCTGCATAAGCATTGTTGACAGCCAGCAGAAATGCGCGTGTAGTGATGGTAGAGGCAGTAATGGCATCAATTTGTCCACCGTCTTTACTGACTACAAGCGGCTGTTCACCCGGATTCTTACCGGTAATATCTCCCTTGGCACCTTTCTTGAACCAGTCGGCTGCCTTAGACCCCAGTCCCGGGGTCTCTGCATGACTCAGCAGAGAATAGTCTATGATATTTCCTTCCGGATCGAAACCTACCAATACAGTCAGTGCGCCACCGAATCCGTTGGAAGACGATTCTACCGCAGCACCAACAAACTCGCCGCCTTTCGTAGCCTTATAGATTTTATACGAAGCTCCATTCACCTCTATCACTTCAGGGGCTTCTGCCGGGTTATTGTCAAATCCTGGACCGACCACCGCAATGGCATCGCTCAAGGTTTTCGCATTTGCCTGGGCAATAGGTTCAGCAGTCACGTCGTTCACCCAACCCAGCAACGCTCCGGCCACCACCAAGAAACCAGTCAAGATGATTCCAACTTTTTCATTTCTTCACTACCTCCCCAAAACGTTTAGGTTTACAATAAGTGTTGATGAGCGGAGTGAATGCGTTCATGATGAAGATCGCAAACGACATACCTTCCGGATAAGCACCGAACTGACGGATAACAACGGTCAGAAAACCGATAGCGATACCATAGATAACCATTCCCTTGTGGGTCATCGGTGATGTCACGTAATCGGTAGCCATAAAGATAGCTCCCAACATCAGACCACCGGTGAACAGGTGAACAAACGGAGAAGCATAAGTTTCCGGATTAGCCAGATGCATCAGGCCAGAGAATACAAATACGGTAACCAGAATAGATACCGGAATATGCCAACTGATGATTTTCTTCCACAACATATATATCAGACCGATAAGCAAAGCCAGCGCACTGACTTCACCGATACATCCCGGATTGTTACCCAGGAACAACGTCATCGTATCAGGCAGTTTACTTAAAGCAGAAGCATCGCCGTGTACAGCCATCTTCATCAGTGCCAATGGAGTGGCTGCAGTCTCAGCATCGGTATAGCTGGACAGCTGTCCGACAACCGGCCAGGAAGTCATCTGTACAGGGAAAGAAATCAACAGAAAAATACGTCCTACCAGTGCCGGATTGAACGGGTTACAGCCCAGTCCACCGAAAGTCATCTTACCAATACCGATCGCTACCAGCGCACCGATAATGATAATCCACAACGGCAGGTTAGAAGGCAGGTTAAATGCCAGCAACACACCGGTCAGGGCAGCCGAACC
>URWP01000191.1 GCA_900551645.1 uncultured Bacteroides sp. | reverse complement strand
AGGAGGTTTCGCGCCGGCCTTGAACGGAACCGAAGACGCCTTGGAATCTATCCTGGCGGCTATCCAGAAAGCCGGATACGTACCCGGAAAGGATGTGATGATTGGGATGGACTGTGCTTCTTCCGAATTCTACAAGGACGGTATATACGATTATACCATTTTTGAGGGTGAAAGAGGAAAGAAGCGTACTTCAGAAGAACAGATTGCTTATCTGGAAGAATTGATTGGCAAATATCCGATTGATTCCATCGAAGACGGTATGAGTGAAAACGATTGGGAAGGCTGGAAGCAGCTGACGGCCCGTATCGGCGACCGTTGCCAGTTGGTAGGCGATGACTTGTTTGTTACGAATGTAGAGTTCCTGTCGAAGGGTATCGCTACCGGTTGTGCCAATTCCATTTTGATTAAAGTGAATCAGATTGGTTCGTTGAGTGAAACACTCGATGCCATCGAAATGGCCCATCGTCACGGCTATACTACGGTTACTTCCCATCGTTCGGGCGAGACGGAAGATGCTACTATTGCCGATATTGCGGTAGCTACCAATAGCGGTCAGATTAAGACCGGTTCGTTGAGTCGTTCGGATCGTATGGCGAAATACAACCAGTTGCTTCGTATCGAAGAAGAGTTGGGTGATTTGGCGGTATATGGTTACAAACGTATCAAATCATAATTTGCTGTAGTTAGAGAGAAGGTATGAGATTGGTTTCGGTTTCATACCTTCGCTATATATAATAAGGTGTAAATAAATGAACGAAAATCAGCTGATAGTTTACTATAAAAAAATATCAGATTTGAACTTATTGGAAATTAGCTTATTAGTAACTAAAATAAATAAAATTCAAAAATTTCTTCCTAAGATGTTTGCAGGTTTCAGAAAAATGCCTACCTTTGCAACCGCAATCGAGAGAGAAAGCAACGAAACAAAAACTTAATGGTGCGTTAGTTCAGTTGGTTAGAATACATGCCTGTCACGCATGGGGTCACGGGTTCGAGTCCCGTACGCACCGCATCTTTACAAAGCAAAATTTAGAAGAGCTCTGATTCCTTACGGAATTGGAGCTTTTTTATTTCTGTCTGGAAATAAAATTCATAGGCCTTGGAACTTCTCGGTAGTTGTTAGTTTATTCAGATAATTATTGTCTTTTTGATTGTATTTCATTTGTTTTCCTTACCAGTACATTTTTTTTATCGGACCATCCTGCTTCGTTTTTGCATAAGAAACCGGATATTCATTCGTTTTTTTTGTCTATATATGCGTGAAATATGCATTTCTGATGCGTTTTAAATTGGAAAGATACGGGCAGAAAAATTTTTTTTGACCGCATAAACGGATTAATCTTCCTAGGGAAGTGGAAGAAAACTCCCAGGCGTTTTGAAATATTGCTGAAAAAGGTCGGTTTTAGTCGGGTTATTTTACGGGTTGGATCGCTAGGATAGAGAAAATCCGGTTGATAATAAGTCGGTATAAATGTCCTAATATATAATATCTGTTTTAATATCATCTGTATCCGTATCAGAGTGTATGGATTAACCGAAATTATAGAACTAAGTGGCTGGCGTGAAAAGGCTGAGAATCTTATCCTGATAAAGAAGCTGAATCAGACTCCGAAACGGGCGATTCTCAGCCTTTGGAAATATCAGAATGTCATCGGTTGACAACATGTTCAATCTTCTTTGAAAAAGGGTATACATAGGAACAGAACCTGTTTCTTGTCCGAAGAGGCCGGGATAAGGAAATCCCTTACCTTTCCGGGAAGAGAAGGTAAGGGACAGGAGATATGGGATAGTGGATTTATTCGTTGACCCATACGTGCTGGATTTCCACGATATACATCTTGTGGAAATTGCCGTGTCCTTCGCCGTACCAATTATCTATGAGCGAAGCATCCAGGAACTGTTCCGGCTTAATCATGTCGGCATACAGCTTTCTGCATTCCAGAGTCAGGCGTGCCTGTTCGTAGGTGATGTTTCCATCCGGGGTAACCTGCGGTTTCAGTCCTGTAGCCGCTATCTTGTCGATGTTCCGGCCCGATTGGAAACCGCATACCTTGTGTATGTCCTTGTGTGTTTCGCCCAGGAAAGAAAGGGTCAGGGTTTCGCCTGCTTCGATGAATTCATACGTATAGCGTTCCGGACGGATAAAGAGGAAGGCGACGGGTTTTCCCCACAAGATACCGGTACCTCCCCAGCTGGCGGTCATCGTATTGAATTTTTCGGATGTGCCGGCGGTAACCAGCATCCATTCCTTGCCGATGGCATGGAACATATTGTCTTTTAATTCAGAAACGGTCAGTTCTTTCATACAAATCTTTTTTAGCGTTAATTTTCCGACGAAAGTACATAAAATTGGCCGATTCCGGCGATAGCTTATCATCTTTTATCACCGATACCGATAAAATAGGAGAGGGACAACCCGAAAAATCGTTTTCTTGTTCCCTCTTTTTGACGTATCTTTGTAGCCGTTTCAATGATTATTTAAAGAAAGGAAAGACTGTGGCAAAGGATAATGAAGTCGTACTGACTCCCATGATGAAGCAATTCTTCGATTTGAAGGCAAAGCATCCGGATGCGATTATGCTCTTCAGATGCGGTGACTTTTATGAAACCTATTCGGAAGATGCCGTGGCGGCATCCGAAATTCTGGGAATCACTTTGACCAAACGCGCCAACGGACAGGCAAAGAGTGTAGAGATGGCGGGATTTCCTCACCATGCCCTCGATACTTATTTGCCCAAGTTGATTCGTGCCGGACGACGTGTAGCCATCTGCGACCAGTTGGAGGACCCGAAACTGGCCAAGAAGCTGGTGAAACGGGGGATTACCGAACTGGTGACTCCGGGTGTAGCCATCAACGACAATGTGCTTTCCTACAAAGAGAATAATTTTCTGGCGGCTGTACACTTCCGCAAGAACGTGTGTGGTGTAGCCTTTCTGGATATTTCCACCGGTGAGTTCCTGACGGCCGAGGGAGCTCCCGAGTATATCGACAAGCTCTTGAATAACTTCGGTCCGAAAGAAGTGTTGTTCGAACGGGGAAAACGGGGCATGTTCGAAGGGAATTTTGGCAACAAGTTCTTCACTTTCGAACTGGATGATTGGGTATTCAATGAGACTTCCGCCCGCGAAAAGCTGTTGAAACATTTCGGTACACACTCCTTGAAGGGATTCGGAGTGGAACATTTGCACAATGGCATCATTGCTTCCGGAGCCATTCTGCAATATCTTGACATGACCCAGCATTATCAGACGAACCACATCAAGGCACTGGCGCGTCTGGAAGAAGACCGTTACGTGCGTCTGGACAAGTTTACGGTGCGGAGTCTGGAACTGATGGGCAGCATGAACGAGGGGGGAACCAGTTTGTTGGATATCATCGATCATACCATCAGTCCGATGGGAGCCCGTCTGCTGAAGCGCTGGATGGTCTTTCCGCTCAAGGATGTGAAGCCTATCAACGAACGGCTGGATGTGGTGGAGTTCTTTTTCCGCGAGCCGGAGTTCAAGGATTTCATCGAAGAGAAACTACACCTGATAGGCGATTTGGAACGTATCATCTCGAAGGCGGTGGTAGGACGCATCTCTCCGCGCGAGGTAGTACAGCTCAAGGTGGCTTTACAGGCCATCGAACCCATCAAGAAGGCTTGTCTGCATGCTTCCGACGCAAGCCTGAACCGGATAGGGGGGCTGCTGAACCCGTGTGAGTCCATTCGTGACAAGATAGCCCGCGAAATCAAGAACGATCCTCCGTTGCTGGTCAACAAAGGAGGAGTCATCGCCGACGGAGTGAATGAAGAACTGGACGAGTTGCGCCGGATTTCCTATTCCGGAAAAGATTATCTCTTGCAGATTCAGCAACGTGAAATCGAACAGACAGGTATTCCGAGTCTGAAGATAGCCTACAACAACGTGTTCGGTTATTACATCGAGGTGCGGAATGCCCACAAGGATAAGGTGCCTGCCGAGTGGATACGTAAGCAGACACTGGTGAACGCCGAGCGTTATATCACGCAGGAATTGAAAGAGTACGAAGAAAAGATATTGGGTGCCGAAGACAAGATTCTGGCCTTGGAGACCAAGCTGTACAACGAGCTGGTGGCCTCGCTGATGGATTATACCGAAGCCATTCAGGTCAACGCCAACCAGATTGCTCAACTGGACTGCCTACTTTCGTTTGCCAATGTCGCCAAGGCCAACCGATACATCCGTCCGGTAATAGCCGACGACGATGTGCTGGACATTAAGCAGGGCCGTCATCCGGTCATCGAGAAACAACTTCCGTTGGGAGAATCCTATATCGCCAACGATGTGTATCTGGACACGGAAACCCAGCAGATTATTATCATCACCGGACCGAACATGGCCGGTAAGTCTGCCTTGCTTCGTCAGACGGCACTGATTACCCTGATGGCACAAATCGGTTGTTTCGTGCCGGCGGAAAGTGCGCATATCGGTCTGGTGGACAAGATTTTCACCCGTGTAGGAGCGAGCGACAACATTTCGGTGGGCGAGTCTACCTTCATGGTGGAAATGAACGAGGCGGCCGATATTCTGAACAATCTTTCTGCCCGGAGTCTGGTGCTCTTCGATGAGTTGGGACGCGGAACCTCTACCTACGACGGCATTTCCATCGCTTGGGCCATTGTGGAGTACATTCACGAGCATAAGAAAGCACATGCCCGTACGTTGTTCGCCACCCATTATCACGAACTGAACGACATGGAAGCCCAGTTCAAGCGCATCAAGAACTACAACGTATCGGTGAAAGAGGTGGACAACAAGGTGATTTTTCTCCGCAAACTGGTACGGGGCGGGAGTGAACACTCGTTCGGTATCCATGTAGCGAAGATGGCGGGTATGCCTAAATCCATCGTGACCCGTGCCGATGAAATTTTGCATCAGCTGGAAGAAGAGAACCGTCAGGAAGGTATCTCCTCGAAACCGAAACCGGCTTCGAAGAAACAGGCTTCTTCGGACAGTATTCAGTTGAGTTTCTTCCAGTTGGACGATCCGGTCTTGTGTCAGATACGTGATGAAATCCTGCACTTGGATGTCAATAACCTGACTCCGATAGAAGCACTGAACAAGCTGAACGAAATCAAGAAAATTGTGCGGGGGAAGTAAAGATGACTGTCCTAGAAATGCGGTTATCTGAAATTTGATGAACATAAGGAAAGGGATGAGGCGTTAGGTCCATCTCTTTTTTGATACCGGATAGAAATCTGAAATAAAAAATCCCCAAGAGTTGCCTCTTAGGGATTTTTTCAGTTGGACTACCAGGATTCGAACCTGGACAAACAGAACCAAAACCTGTTGTGCTACCATTACACCATAGTCCAAACTT
>URWP01000190.1 GCA_900551645.1 uncultured Bacteroides sp. | reverse complement strand
GCATGCGCGTATATCCAACACGATAATAAAAACAAACGGACATTCCAATGCAAACGAACGGACATGTCAAACAAAACGAACGGACATTCCAATGCAAACGAACGGACATTTTAATCCAACAAAAGCCAGGGATGTAACAGAACCGTTTTTTCACCAAAAAAGAAACTTTTCAGGCATTAATTTATACTTTTGTAAAATCAAATCAAGAACAACTATGAAAAACATGAAGAACAACATAATATATTACCTGACAATCCTCTTGTGTGCATACCCATTCCAAAAACATTTCGCAGCTACAGGGTGGAACAATTTCATTTTAAATTTTGACAAAGGGACATACGGAAGAGGAAGCCAGACCTGGCAAATAGCTCCTTACGACAGCAAATGGGTATACTTTGCGAATAAAAACGGTATTTTACAATTTGATGGTAACGACTGGGACGTATTCCCATTGAATAACCGGATGGATGTGCGTTCTGTTTCCGTTTCTTCGGACAGGAAGCGAATTTATGCCGGTGGTATCAATGAATTCGGCTATTTCCAGCCCAACGAGGAAGGTACATTGGTATACCATTGCCTGTCAGACTCGCTAGAAACGACCAACCAACTGATTGGAAATGTTTGGGGAATACATGAATCTGAAAATACCCTGTACGTACAAGGAGATGAATATGTAGTAAAATACAGAAACGGAGAAAATACACTCATCGGAATCAATGCGAAAATAGACTGTTCCAATATTGTCAACAATGTTTTGTATATTGGTACAGACAAGGGAATATGGTTTCTGACCGGAAACACATTCTTTCCGTTACAAGGAGCTGAATCTCTGGTGCAAAAACGGATTCGAAGCATCCTCCCATATAAAGACGGTATACTGGTAATTACAGCTTATGACGGATTATATTACTGCCATAACCAATTGATAGAGAAACTTATAACCGGTGCTGAAGAGTTCATGAAAAGAAACGAAGTTTTCTGTGCGGCCCAACATAACGGACAAATAGCATTGGGAACCATACATAAAGGAATTCTACTGATAGATACTTCCACCATGCAGCTGAAATATTTTGATGAACATAACGGCCTGCATAACAACACTGTTCTTTCCGTAGCTTTTGACATCAACGGGAATCTCTGGTCAGGACTGGACAGCGGTATCGATTATGTCTATCTAAGTTCCCCTTTTACCAATCTGTATTCTTATCCTTATTTCTATGGATCCGGATACACAGCCGCCGTAAAAGACGGAATCTTATACTTAGGAACCAACCGGGGACTATATTATGTGCCCTATCCAGTAAAATTCGGAGAAGAACAACCTGAAATCAAAGCTATACCTTCATCCAGCGGACAAGTTTGGGGACTTAACCGCATAGGCGACAAGTTATTCTGCACGCATGACCGTGGTATTTTTCTGATAGAAGGTACACTAATGAAACGAATACCGGGTATCATCGGTGCCTGGTGCTGCCAACCTGTATCCGGGCACACAGACCAACTGTATGTAGGCACCTACAATGGTATATATGTACTTACCGACAAGGAAGGCACATGGCAAGTAAGCCATAAAATAGAAGGATATACTTCTTCCAGCCGCATTTTCGAACAAGAAACAGACCGGATAATCTGGGTCTATCAGACAGATCATGTGACAAGGCTGGAGCTGAACGAACAACGTACTAAAATGATCAACCAACGGGAATATGGGGTAGCAAACGGTTTCCCAACCGAACGCAATATGGTAGTTTCCAAGCTAAAAGATTCCATTTGCTTTGCGACTCCCGAAGGTATCTATCGATATAATGCCACCAAAGACTACATGGAACCATGGGTGTCAATGAACCATGCCCTGAACGGTGAAACAGCTTATACCCGCCTGCTGAACGGGAAAAACCACCTTATCTGTCTTAAGCCTTATGAGCTCTGTTTCTCTAATCTGGACGTCTACAAGCAGGGAGTAGGACTCAGCATTTTTCCTATCCAGAAAAAGCTGATTGAACTAGTCTCCGACTTTGAAACCATCATACCTGTCACTGATTCTTTGATGATTATTCCTAATGAGAGCGGTTTCGCCTTGTTTTCTTTGCCAAATTCAAACAAGTCTCATGAGATTCCTCAGGAATTATGCATCAAAAAAATGTATCTGACCAGCGGAAAAGATTCGCTAATTTATACAGCCAATTATCTGAGACAAAAGAATTATCCTGTAATCGACTACGACTTAAACTCTGTTCGCTTCGACTACAACCTATCGTCGTTTGAAAAAAATGACATTCACTTCAGATACCGGTTAAATGAAGAACCTTGGTCTGAAAGTACAATAAGCCGTACAAAAGAATACAGCAATCTTCCCGAAGGTGAATATACCTTTGAAGTAAAAGCCATTTTCCCAGACGGAAGAGAATCGTATGATTCCATTAAATTTAAAGTACTTCCACCGTGGTATCGCACTCTACTTGCATACTGTTGTTATTCCTTATTGAGCATATTCGTTCTATGGAGCATTTACCGATGGGATGAAATGCGTCTGAAACGAAAAAAGCTACAAGCCGTAAAGGAAAAAGACAAACGCATGAAAGAAATGGAAAAAGAATACGAACAGGAAAAAGAACGCCAGGAAAAGCAGATTATGCAACTGGAAAAGGAAAAACTGGAGTATGACCTTCAACATAAAAGTCAGGAAATGGCAAACCTGATGATAAATTTCCTCCGGAAAAATGAAATGCTTACAGAAATCAAATCAGAAATCATGAAAGTAGCCTCCAAGCTAACCGGCGAAGGTGCCAGTGAGGGAAAAAAACAACTGATTCTAATCAATAACAAGATAGATTCAAACATCCAAAGTGACGAAGTACTGAAACGTATCGAAGATCAGTTCAATCTTATCCATAACAATTTCATGAAACGCCTGCATGAAAAACATCCGGATCTCTCCAACAACGAACGGATGATGTGTGCCTATCTGAAAATGAATCTGTCTACCAAAGAAATTGCGCCTTTACTGAATATTTCCGTACGTGGTGTGGAAACCATTCGCTATCGGCTACGGAAGAAATTTCACCTGGAAAGAGAAGAAAGCCTCAACGATTACCTTACCAACAAGCTCTGAAAGCCATTTTGTGTTAATGTAACCTAAATAAGGGAAATCTTGATATCCATTCACAGATATCTGTTTATTTATGTTATAAAGCATAAACTGACGTAATCGGCAGAAGTATAATATAAAAGCTGATAATCAAATAGATACATTATTCTGACGTATTAATAACGTATTCAATATATCTTCCCGACGTAATTATGAAAGGATGTTTTAGCAACATCTGATGCTTTTTCAGTGTATGTTTGCAGTGTTCCAATCGGGACATAATGCGAATTGTTAATCTTTAATTTATTAAAAACTTATGAAAAAGCTATTATCAGTTTTATTCTTACTGAGCTTTGCCTTGGCTGCTGTATATGCGCAAAATATACAGGTAAAAGGTACGGTAATAAGCGCTACAGACAATGAGCCATTACCCGGAGTAAATGTATCAGTAAAAGGAAACACTACCATCGGTACCATTACAGACTTCGATGGTAACTTCATTCTGTCCGTTCCTTCGGACGCTACATTACAAGTTTCTTTTATCGGTTTCAAGACTGAAGAAATTCCAGTAGCCGGAAAACCAGAAATCCGTGTAATTCTAAAAGAAGACACAGAGACTCTGGAAGAAGTAGTGGTAGTAGGTTACGGTGTACAGAAAAAAAGCGTGGTAACTGCATCTATCGCTAAAGTATCATCGGATGATCTGGCAGCCACTGCTCCTGTACGTATGGATAATGCATTGAAAGGTCTGGCAGCGGGTGTAACAGTTACTTCATCTTCCGGACAACCGGGTGCAGCTGCACAGATTCGTGTACGTGGTATCGGTACCATCAACAACTCCGATCCGCTTTACATCGTTGACGGTATGCCGATTGAAGGTGGTCTGGACTACCTGAACCCGAATGACATCCAGTCCATCGAGGTACTGAAAGACGCCGCTTCCGGAGCCGTGTATGGTGCACGTGCAGCCAACGGTGTCATTCTGGTTACCACCAAAACCGGTAAACTGGGCAAAACCAAAGTTACCTATGACTTCTCTTACGGATGGCAGAGTGCCTGGAAACACCGCGATGTATTGAATGCTACCGAATATGCCCTTATGATAAACGAAGGTCTGGTTAATGCGGGTATGGCACCTATCTATAATGACCCGTATTCATACGGTGAAGGTACAGACTGGCAAAACGAAGTGTTCAACGACAACGCTCCCGTCATGAACCATCAGATCAGTGTGAGTGGTGCCAGTGAAAAGGTTAGCTACCTGCTTTCTGCCGGATATTATACACAGGATGGTATCGTCGGCGGTAACTTTGGCCGTTCCAATTACGAACGTCTGACTCTCCGCAGTAACAACACTTATACAATATTCGATGAAAGCAAAAACCGTAACTGGTTGAACAGTTTCAAAATTACATCGAACCTGTCATATGCCCGCATCAAAAGTACAAGTATCGATGCCAACTCTACCTGGGGGTCTCCGTTAGGTTCTGCCTTGTCACTGTCACCGATCTTAAATGTATACGATGAAGGTGAAGCAGCCCAGGCACAGCTGGACAAATATGCCGGCTCGGCCAACTATACTCCGTTCTACGACCCGAGAAACGGCAAACTGTTCATGATTCCGGGTTCAGAATACGGCGAAATGACTAACCCGATTGCCAATCTCTCTCTTTCGGGAACAAAAGGATGGAGCCACAAGTTCGTAGCCAACTTCTCGGCAGAACTTCAACTTTGGGAAAATCTGAAATTCAGAACATCTTATGGTGTAGACCTTTCATTCTGGGGGAGCGACGGATATACACCTATCTATTATCTGCGTGACGGTGGATTCTCAACCCGTTCTACTGCTTTTTCTGAAAAACACGATGGAACTGTATGGCAGCTGGAAAACGTCCTGATGTACGATAAAACCATTAATCAACATTCATTCTCTGTCATGTTAGGGCAATCAGCTAAAAAAAGCAACGGCTCCTACTTGTATGGTTCACGTAACAACATCATCAATTACAGCCGTCCGTATCTGGACGGAAGTACAGGATTGGCCGCCGACGGAGACCAAAGTGCATCAGGTGCTCCATCAGAAGTAGCTACCCTGGCTTCACTCTTCGCCCGTGCCAGCTATAACTACGACGAACGATATATGCTTCAGATGACAGTACGTCGGGACGGTTCTTCACGTTTCGGTTCGAACAACCATTATGCAGTCTTCCCTTCTTTCTCTCTGGGATGGAACCTGACAAATGAAAAGTTTATGGAAAAACGTCCTGACTGGCTGACCAGTACCAAAGTACGTTTTTCTTGGGGTAAAAACGGTAACGAAAACATCGGTAACTTCC
>URWP01000189.1 GCA_900551645.1 uncultured Bacteroides sp. | reverse complement strand
GTTGTCAAATTGTGAAATAGAGAAGAAGTATAAAGTGAAAAGCCATTGGAAGGACGATAAAAAACTAATGGATTTTTTGGATAGTCTGTGATATTATGCCAACTTTGCGTAGAAATTTATGTTGTGTAGAAAATGAAGAGATTGTTTATATACAAAGGATTAGAGTTGGAAGCCAACATAAATGGCTACGCAACATATGATTTGTTATGTTGTGCACAACATAACAATTCCACAATAACATGACATTTCAAGATGCGGTGATAGAATACAAGGTCGGTAAAGAAATAATCCTCATCAATCAAGATACGTTTTTGTCGGGCTTCAAAGCAGAATCCATGCCCCATTTCCAGCAGGAAGTGTTGCAGGTTGTCAAGAATGGATTGCTCCAAGTCGTTTTCTGTTACTAAGGCACGCTCGTTTAATCCTAAGAACTCTAAAGTAACAGGGGTGTTGATAACATCTTTAGGCTGTAATAAGGTCGCTTGTTGCTGGACTAAAGCGGAGAGGGCTTCTTTGTTTTTGGAGAGTCCACTACGTTCATAATATAAAGATGCTATTTGTCGTTCTAACTCCTTATATGACCAACAGCCACGAATGGTTTCCATTTCATAAAAAGCTCGTTTTACAGGGTTGTCAATAGCGGAGATGAGCATTAAATTAGAATATGTGAGTTTATTAAAGAGTCTATCTGCCGGAATTATCCATTCTTTTGCAGTTCCCAATTCGGCGGACGGTAACCGCCGAATTTGGATTTGTGATGCAATGTATTGTGTGATAGGTTCTTTCAGTTGTGGATAAACAAGGTACAGCCGTCTAAACTCTCGGAATCTTCGTTCATTCAGGCCTTTTGTTTTCAGTCGTTGTTCCAGCTTCTTCAACAATTGTTCACCGTATGCGGCACGGTCTTCTCCGTTCTGTTCGAACTCCACGATATAGCAACCCATAAGCCAGTTACGGGAAGTAAGGGCGAGGTTTACAGCGTGTGCGGCTTGTGCCTGTAACGTGTTCTGTATCGTGCTGATATGTTTTACTAATGCTTCAAAGTTCATAGTTACAAAGATAAGTCTTTTATGATTAAAACTTTAATTCGGGTAAGCTGTTTATTGCTTCCTCTTTCAATTTATCCACCGCACGGGTGTATTTCTCCGTATGCTTCAATCCACTATGCCCTAAAAGGCTGGCTACGGTTTTGATATTTGCCCCATTGTTCAAAATGTTCACGGCAAACGAATGCCGAGCAAGGTGCCAGCTTATATGTTTGTCTATCCCAGCTCTCTTTACCCAACGCTTTACAGATTTACAGCAGCTTTCGTATGTAGACAAATCGAATATTAAACAGTTCTTATCTGTCGGAGCTTCACCAATGATAGACAATAGACCGTCATTCAAAGGAATAACCACACCACTACTGGCAGAATGTTCCTTGGCCTTGCTTTGCTCGAACTTCAATAATCGGTTAGCATAATCCACATTTTTAAAAGTAAGATCTTTTACATTGCAGAGGCGCAGACCGCAATATAGGCAAAAGGTAAACGCTTGTCTGACTGTAGGGTTTTCGTTGTCATAATGACAAGCCATCAGCTTTTGTACTTCTTCGGGCGAAAGCACATCTTTCCGAAGCATCTGACTATCCACTTTGCAGGTAATATCTTTACAAGGGTCTTTCAACATTATATCATGCTCTATTGCATAGCGAATAGCTTTCTTGAAACGCTGGTAAATGCTTTTAGCACCTTCGCCAACGCTTCGGGATTGCAGATAAGCTACAAACTGTTCCATCATTTCTTTGGTGATGAGTTCCGGTTTAATGCTACACTCATTCATGGTGTATTTCTCTTTCAAGAAGTCCTTGAAACGGCTAAGCGCAATTTGCACCATGCGAATATCTTTCTTGGTATAGCTGTTGATATAGGCTTGAAAGTAATCCAAGAAATTAACAGTCCTGTCTTTCTTTAAGCGGTAGCCCAACATGCTTTCTTTAAACTCCTGTTCACGCTCTGCACGTATGCGTATGGCGAGTTCCAAAGTTTCCTTGTTCTGCTGTCGTTCCGCAGGGGTATGGGGCTTGTCTGTCAGATACAGGCTAGGGTTTTCTTTCGTTTTATTCTCTAACTTTCCCATTGTTTAGAGGTTTTATCCCGATTTAGGTACTGTAGCCCGGTAATTATACTAAATAGTTGATTTTCTTTTATTTCCTGATATTACAAAGGTACAAAAGAAAATGAGATTTCAAAGTGTACTAAAAGCGTACTGAATAATAGGAAACTGTAGATACTAATTGAAAAGTGCGCTGTATTCTAATTGAAAAGAGCTCCATCCATAACTTGTTACAAAATTACTATAAGTTTAAAATATTCATTTATCTTGTCTCATTTTTTGTGTTTCCTTAAGCCTATAAGACAGTCCGGTCATATTAACCAGATAAGCTTTATGTGTAAGCCTGTCAACCATTGCCGCCACAAGCACCTTGTCCTTTATGATTTCATTCCATCTGTTAAAAGCCAAATTAGTAGTAATGATTGTAGCCTTTTTTCCGGCTCTTAACGACAGGTGGTTAAAAAGCAGTTCTCCTCCTTCCTTGTCACAACTGACATATCCGAACTCATCACAGATGACCAGATCGTATTTTTCAAACCTTAATTGTAGCGTCCTCAGTGTCTTTGCTGATTTAGCCTCCCTTATCTGGGTAAGCAGGACCGGCACTGAAGTAAACAATACGGTAAAGTCCTGTTGGCAGGCCTTTATTCCTAAAGCCGTAGCAATATGCGTCTTTCCCGTTCCCGGATTTCCATACAGGACCAGGTTTCTTCCCTGTCTGATGAAGTCCAGTGTCTCCAATTCAGGTAATATTACCTGTGCCTCTTTGGGCATGTCTTCCATAACAAGCTCATGCAGATACTTCATTTGTGGAAATCCCGCAGATCTTATCCTTGATCTTCTTCTACACTCCCTTCTCCTGGCGCTTTCCTTTCCAAGCAATTCCGTCAAGAACTGCAGATGGTTCCAGTTTTCTTCAGCTGCCAATGAAAGGGTGCATTCCAGTTCCTCTTTAAAGGCCAGAAGCTTCAGTTCTGCAGCATAGTCATAAATGGTTTCTTTTTCTGATTTCATATATTATAAACTTAAATGGTTGGTATTATATCATGCACTTCATTGTATCCTGTCATGAGCGCCGTGATGCCTTCAAGCATATCCACAGCTTCTCTTTCTATATTCTCCTGTTGTGCCGGGAGAACAGGCGGTTCCATGGTTTCTTCTGTCTCTCCCTGTACGCTACCATGCAGCATGGCCTTTACCTGGTCCGGAGATATCTTTCTGACACCACGTCCGGTCAGCTCCTTGCATGCCGTGACAATGTCCGTTCCGGAAAATCCATTTTTTCGGGCATAGTCCAGCAACAGAACAAACGTCCTGTTGTCCTCCTTGAAATGGATGTCATACAGCCTTCTCAGTTCTTCCGGTGCTCTTTGCCAAACCACAGAGTGGGGCAATGCCCCCGGTTTACGGGAAAGTGTACGCAAATAGTGCTCCAGCTTGATGCACCAGTCTCCACCGCAATAACTGCGTTGATGAGAGGCCACTTTCTCCTTCCCGTACAGGATGACGATTTTTTCACTATAAACCTTGACATGTACTTTTTCTCCCACAAGAGAATCAGGTACGGAATAATGGACATTTTTCATGCTGATAGTTGACCATTTATCCACAATGTACTCATAGACCTCAAAACAGCCCAGATTACCGGGAAAAGGCTTCAGCGATGACAGGTCAGCTTCCAGACGTGATGTTTTCTCCGCTGTTGAAAGACTGCCTTGCTCGTTGTTGACCTGCATACATACCCGGTTTAAATGCTCCTGGGCAGAATGTATATCACCAAAATGGTCTGTCAGGCAGAAAGCTTTCCTTCTGACATATTCCACGCTGCGCTCCACATGTCCTTTCTCCCATCCGGCCCGTACATTACAGAAACGGTACTCAAAACAATAGAAACCGGACATCTTCATCAAAGCTTCTGTAGGTTTCTTATCACCACCGACAAAGCTCTTGACGGCTACACGCATATTGTCATAGACCATCATGGCGGGGACACCATGTATATCCCTGAAAAAGTTACGGTGGGATTCCATGAAGGCAAGCGTATTCTGATGCCTGAAAAGATAGGCGTATCTGCCATTGCTATGCCCGAAAGTGAATACGGCCAGATAAAACTTGGTTTTGACGCCGTCAATAAAAAGAAGAACTTCACCCCAGTCAAACTCGGCAATGCATCCAGGCTCATAGAACAACCGGATAAAGGCTTCGCTCTTTTTCTTCTCTTTGTATGACTCTATATTTTTTATATAACTGCATACTGTGGCGTAACTGATGGTGTATCCTTGAGATAACAGAAACTGGTGGATATCCTTTTTCAACATGCGCTGTTTGCGAAGTCCGGTAGCTATCTTAACGGCATTCTTCTTCAGGCAAAATCCTATCTTATCCTTAATCTCTTGTGTGAGCCGGCGAGGACGGCGTCTGGAACTGTCATACCTGGGCTGGATGGTAAGCAAATCACTCAAAGCCTCTTCTGGATTGTCCGTGCGGATGGCTGATTCGTACTTTGAAAGAATATTGTCAACGGTATGACGGCTGACATGAAGTTCACGAGAGATACGCCGTTTGCTATAACCGCATACTCTATACATGTGTATTATTGATTGTCTTTCTACCATAGTCTTCATTTTACCTTTGCATTTGGATTATACAAAGGTCATTATACTTATCCTATGGTGGCGCAATTTTCAACTGGAATATTGGCGCACTTTTCAATTAGTATCTACAATAGGAAACGGGCAAAATAGGGAAAAATGGAGAATATAGGAAATATGCAAATAGTTGATAATAAGGAAAATAAATTCTTTTGTTTTCCTATGATTTCTATGGCTTGTACCCGATATTTCACTTGGGTGAAAAGGGCTTTTCATCTGTGTGAATATCCGTTGTCACTAAAGTGGAATCACTGCTTCACATAGGTGAGGCAACAGTATATATCGGAAGTTAACGCAATGACATCCTATTAAATTAAATGAAAGCACGGCATGTCCTGTCAGATCCAATCTGATATCTGCGGCTCCTATACAAATATGTTTCCATCTCCATTGCCTACATACCGGTTCAGGGACATTATGGATGTTTTTATACGGTAAATTGCTGGTAATGAGAGAGATGGTGTGACAGAAGAATTTTATGTTTTACATAAGACGAAATCACCTTTTCCTTTGGCTCTTATCCGGATTACTCTTGTTGGGCTCTTTCAGCCGCTTGGCTTCACTTCTATAAAGTGATACTAAATCAAAATCGAGCATTACTTTTTGAAACCAACAGCTTCTCCTGATGTCGTAACGTTTTACGTTCTTGCCTTGAATACAGGACTTGCTTTTTGTAT
>URWP01000188.1 GCA_900551645.1 uncultured Bacteroides sp. | reverse complement strand
TGACTGAGCACATGAAGCTCAACAGAAAAGATTATAGCACTGAAAGAGCTCTGACTACTTTGGTAGGTAAGCGTCGTGCCTTGCTGTCTTACTTGAAAGACCGCGACATCGAAAGATACCGTGCCATCGTTAAAGAACTCGGTCTGCGTAAGTAATCCGTTTACTTGCTGCAACGAACAAAAAATCAGCCGTTCCTCCTCTCCGGAAGAACGGCTGATTTTTTATTGTAACTATTTCGGATATTCCAGATTGGCATCTGTCAACTGTTCCAGTACCTCATGCAGGTATTTCGCTGCTTCCCATTTGGCCATCGGCAAGTTCATCATCAGGTAGTTTCCACAGTCATGCGGAGAAGCACCTGGTATATCTCCATCGAACCCGGCAATGAAACGGAATGTCTCTGTCACAAGTGGAGCTATTTCACGAGAAGTCAAGTCGCCTTTCACAACCAGATAATTTCCTGTAAGACAACCCATCGGCCCCCAATAGATAATCTTATCGGCCCATGTCGGATGATTACGCAGGAAAGTGGCTGCCAGATGTTCAATAGTATGGATAGCAGCCGGCCCCAACGCCGGTTCACGATTCGGTTCCTTCATGCGGATATCGAAAGTAGTCACGATCTCTCCACCTACTTCATCCTGACGGGATACGTAAATTCCCCGCAACAAATGAATGTGGTCAACTGTAAAGCTAGGTATTTTTTTCATGTCCTTGGAATTAAAGTTTATGAGGTAATGCTTTCAGGAAAGTTTCAGTAACACGGAATGAACGGTCGGCCATCTCTCCCCAAAAATTCAGATATTGTTCAAAATGCTTGTCGGCTCCCGGTGTATCGCTGATAATACGGAAACTGATGAACGGTATCTTATACAAGTAACATACTTGAGCAATAGCAGCCGATTCCATATCGACAGCCAGACCTTCCGGAAAATTCGCCTTGATGGCATCCAGTTCGTGACGGTCGGTAATGAATTTATCGCCGGTACAGATAAGTCCTCCGTGAATAGCAGTCTCAGTATCCAGACTCAAAGCACAGTTGAACAGTGTATCATTTCCCTGAAAAAAAGTCGGCAATCCCTGAATCTGACCGTATGCATTTCCTTCGCCGCACCATACGTCGTGATAAACAATCTGACGGCTCACCACTACATCCATGACTTTCAGACAAGTATCTATACCGCCCGCTACTCCTGTACTGATAATACAATCCGGGGCAAAATGACGGATAAGCTCTACGGTTCCTGCAGCTGCATTTACTTTACCGATACCACACTGCATCAGAATAATGGTATTTTGTCGGATAGTACCTTCAATATAAGAAAAAGGTCCTTCAATGTGTTCTGTCTTGTTCTCAAGCTGATTGGCCAGTTGCTTCTGTTCAGAAGACATGGCAGTTATGATTCCTATTTTCATGCGTTAAAAAAGATTTTCGTCAGCAAATTTACGACTTTTCAGTCAGTATTGTGTTATCTTTGTCGGTCGAAAAGAATTAATAATTAATAAAGTATTCTGTTTATGAGTCTGTTCAAGAAGCTACTTCCTGATATAGTGGCAGTCGTACTTTTCATGGTCATCTCGTTTGTATATTTCTATCCGGCAGTGACCGAAGGAAGAATCCTGGCCCAACATGATGCTGTGGCCGGAATCGGTGCCGGACAGGAAGCCAAAGAATTTCATGACCGTACAGGGGAAACTACCCGATGGACAAACGCCTTGTTCGGAGGGATGCCGACCTACCAGTTGGCACCGAGTTACGGTTCCAGCAAACTGCTGAACTATGTACAAAACCTGTATCACCTGTTTCTGCCTACCTATGTATGGTATGTATTTGTCATGCTACTGGGATTCTATATCCTGCTGCGTGCCTTCAACTTCAAGGTCTGGATGTCGGCTTTAGGAGCCATTATCTGGGCATTCTCCTCGTATTTCTTCATCATCATTGCCGCCGGTCATATCTGGAAATTCGTCACACTGGCCTATATTCCACCTACCATCGCCGGTATGGTCCTGATTTACCGGAAGAAATATTTGTCGGGAAGCATTGTCACCGCTCTTTTTGTAGCGCTTCAGATTGTATCCAACCACTTGCAGATGACTTACTATTTCTTGTTCGTCATGCTGTTCATGGCTATCGCATTCGGTGTATCAGCCTGGAAAGAAAAACAATTCAACGATTTCCTGAAATCGACAGGAATACTTGTTATAGCCGGACTGGTAGGTATCTGTGTCAACCTATCCAACCTGTATCACACTTATCAGTACAGCAAGGAAAGCATGCGGGGGAAAAGTGAACTGGTAAAAGAAAATACAGCCAACCAGACCAGCAGCGGACTGGAACGTGACTATATCACGCAATGGAGCTATGGTATCGGAGAAACATTCTCGCTATTGGTACCGAATGTGAAAGGAGGAGCTTCTGTTCCGCTTTCACAGAATACGACAGCCATGGCAAAAGCGGACCCGAACTACATGGGACTGTATACACAGATCGGACAATACTGGGGCGAACAACCGGGTACAGCCGGCCCGGTATATGTCGGTGCTTTTGTAGTATTCCTGTTCATCTTGGGATGTTTTCTGGTGAAGGGACCAATGAAATGGGCATTGCTAGGCGGCACAGTCTTTTCTATCCTACTTTCATGGGGAAAGAATTTCATGGGATTGACCGATTTCTTCATCGACTATGTACCAATGTACAATAAATTCCGCGCGGTTTCTTCCATCCTGGTGATTGCAGAATTTACAATACCCCTGCTAGGCATCATGGCTTTGAAAGAAGTGATAGAGCATCCGGCCTTGTTCAAGGAACGGGCTAAAGCCTTCTATATCAGCCTGGGATTAACCGGAGGTCTGGCCCTGCTGTTTGCCGCGGCTCCACGCTTCTTCTTTCCGAACTATATTTCTACCGCCGAAATGAGCGCTTTACAGTCAGCTATCCCGCAGGAACAGCTGACTCCGATTCTGATGAATCTGGAAGAAATGCGTGTAGCGGTATTTACTGCCGATGCCTGGCGCAGTCTGATTTTCATTCTTGTCGGATTCATTATCCTGGGATTATACTGCATGGGTAAGCTGAAAGCCCAATGGACTATCGCTCTGATTACCTTGGTCTGCCTGATAGACATGTGGGGAGTCAACAAGCGTTATTTGTATGACGGACAATTCGTAGCCAAAGGTTCAGACATGAAACCTTTTCTGGAACCTTCGCAGACAGATAAAGAGATTCTAGCCGACAAGACACTGGATTTCCGTGTCCTGAACCTGTCTACCAATACCTTCAACGAAAACGAAACTTCGTATTGGCACAAGAGCATCGGAGGTTACCACGCTGCCAAACTGCGTCGCTATCAGGAAATCATCGAAGAACATATTCAGGGAGAAATCACTTCCTTGTTCAAGGAACTTCCGGCTGCAGGCGGTGATATGACTCAAGTGGACGCCAGCCACTTCCCGGTACTGAATATGCTGAACACCCGGTATTACATCTTCCCGTTACAGGATGGCAATACCGTACCTATACTCAATCCGTATGCTATGGGCAATGCCTGGTTTGTGGATAAAGTGAAATATGTAGACAATGCCAACCTGGAAATCGATGCCTTGCATCAGATGGACCCGAAGCATACGGCCGTGGTTGACAAACGTTTCGCAGCCGAAGTGAAGGCAGAAACGGCTGTAGCTGACAGTCTGAATACTATCACCCTGACCGCATACGAACCCAACGCACTGACATACGAGGTAAACAGCCCGAAAGGAGGTGTCGTAGTATTCTCGGAAATCTATTATCCGGGATGGCAGTCCTTCATTGACGGCAAAGAAGTTCCTCACGGACGTGCCGACTACATCTTACGTGCCATGAATGTTCCGGCGGGTAAACATACCATCGAATTTACCTTCGACCCGAAATCATTGCATGTCACAGAAACAATAGCCTATACAGCTTTAGGATTACTGTTGGCAGGTACTGTCATCATTATTATATTGGGAATACGTCATCACAGAAAAGACGCATAATATTTTATCTGATTGATTCAGCCGTTATTGACCTGTCAAATCTGTCAATAACGGCTGTTTTCGACTCATTCCATATCTATTTGCAATAGATCCGACAGATACCACCTTGTCTCATGTTCATTTTCTTGGAGCAAAACTCCTCATTAACCAAAAACTAAAAAACAATAACACGATGGAAACATTTTGGAGAACAATTGCGTTATACAATTCCTCAACCTGGATATACCAACTTATCATCACGTTAACCGGTATCTGCCTGACCACTTATCTAATCAAGAAACCTTGCCAACGGAGTATCATCAGCATGAAAATCTTTCTGATAGCACTCTATCTTTGGATTTCCATCGTCTATTTCTATGTCTATTGTGCAGAACGAAGCTATAACAATGTCATGGCTATCTTTTGGGGAATCCTTGCCGCCTCATGGCTTTGGGACCTGCTGACAGGATATACTCCTTTTGAACGGAATCATAAATATACCAGACTGGCCTGTTTCCTGCTGTACATGCCTTTCCTGTATCCGATAGCTTCCATACTACGAGGTATGGATTTTCCGACCATCACTTCCCCTGTCATGCCATGCTCTGTTGTAGTTTTTACCATTGGAATTTTATTGATGTTCTCCCGGAAAATAAATCTGTTCATTGTGCTGCTACTTTGCCATTGGGCAATGATAGGATTCTCGAAGACCTTTTTCTTCAAGATACCCGAAGACTACCTGTTGGCCAGCGCATCAGTACCTGCCATCTATTTGTTCTTCAAGGAATATTTCTTATGCAATCTACATGACGTGACCAAGCCGAAAACCAAATATATGAATTGGCTGCTCATCATCCTCTGTATCGGGGTAGGCATTATTCTAATGGGAACATTGTTTATAGAATTGGCAAAGGACATATAAAGATAGTGTCGCAGGGAACAGAATAAAAACAATTATAGCTGCTTCATTTCCCGTTGTGATCATAACGCTGAACCCTCACCACCACATAAATCACTCCGATGATGGGTATCAGCGTAGTCGACACGATTGATGTAACCTTCTCGCTCACAGACATTACCCCCATTGCATAATAGGATAGAATCATAAGCACCGCCATTACACATAGCGAACGGCACATGAAACCTGACAGACCTTTTATATCTACTTTCTTTTTCTGTTCTGCACTCATGGTGTTGTAACCCGCTATAAGATTGGGGTATCTTCTGACAAGCAGTCCCAATACAAACAAGATGGCAGCTGTTATCCAAATGCTAGTTTCCATAATCTAGTATATTAAAACATTTCACATAGTACATTCCAGATTTCTAGTAGCCCATAACATAGAACTGGCCCCTCTTTTCTACCAAACATCGAACCAACCGGTCGTCAAAGTACATATTCCGGAGCATACCCGTTCACTTTCCGGTAGCCTATAAAGCATAAAAATAG
>URWP01000187.1 GCA_900551645.1 uncultured Bacteroides sp. | reverse complement strand
TTATGATTTGACAATTTACGACATTAGTGTCCCGTTAAAATGGGACGAGTTAAACAATTAATCAAATAGCCCCGGAATAAGGGGATTATTTAGATCTTTGACATCATTGAAATTAGTCTTATCGAACAGGTCACGCAAGTGGGTTTTGTCAGTCAATGATATGCTGAGAATTTGCAAAACTTCATAGGTTGAGCGTTTCAACTTCATATCATGTTGGACAATAGCCACAAGGCAGTATGTGATAATAGCCACACTGATTTGTATGCGAACAGCGTTCTCTGTTGTGCCCCAAAATTTCTTTATCTTGAGATGCTGCTTGAGCCATTTGAAGAACAGCTCGATTAACCATCTTTTCTTATAAAGATTGGCGATATCCAGTGCAGAAAGTTGTTTTGCATTTGTCAAAAAAGTGAACTCACGGTCATCTTCTTCATCGTAATATCGGACGAGTCTGAATGACTCAGGATATTTCTTCTCGGAGAGATAGCCGGTCAGTTTCACTTCCGCATCTGTCATTATATTCTTTGGCATTCTTCGCTTCCATTGGACTGTCTTATACTTTAAATTCGTCTTGGCTCTGACAACAAAGAAAGAGTCTGTAAGATGTATCTTATAGAGTTCTTTAAAGGAATCATAAGCCCTGTCGAAGATATAATAAGCATTTGGTTCATAATGGATTGAAGACAGTAATGTAGAATCATGCTTTGATGCAGTGGTTACGGTATAGAAGGCAGGAACTTGTGCTTCAATGTCATATAAGACATGAGCCTTAACTCCTCCTTTCTTGTTTCGGAACTTTGCCCATGGGAATGTTGCAAGACATAACGGAATCGTTGTTGAATCAAACGCATATTTCTTTCCGGAAATGTCAAGGATGTTGGTCGTCCGCTTCTCGCAGGCTTCCTTCATCATATAGAATGCAAATTCTTCAAAAATTCTATAATCACGGTTCCGGTTGGCTGTCGCAAGAGTTGTCTTGGCTATCGGTTCACGACCTAACCCAAGATGATATTGCTTGGCCCTATGCGCCTCGAAAGCAACGATTAAGTCTCGCAGGCTCTCACGGTTACTCAGTTGTCCAAACATCATCGCGAGCATCTGATTCCAGCAAGTGAAATGTTTCACATATCGGTTGCCACCATACTTGCGAACATAGTTGTTAAACTGAGTCCTGTTCAGAAAAGCGGTTAATTGAGAGAATACGTATTTGTCTTGGAACATAGCAGCCATTTGTATTAGACTGCAAAGTTGCAAAATCAAGTCCGTTTCATTTCAAAAAACCGTGTAATTGACTATATTTCAATAATTTCAAAGAACTATTTATCCACTTTTACGGGACAGTAATGAAATACGGTTTATGGTTTATCCGAAGATGGAACAGGTAATTTATGGATTGCTACAGAGAATGGATTATTCCGTTTGCTGGTAGATAGTGATACTTTTGTCTCATACGGAAAGTCTGATGGAATTTTGGACAAAGATTATGATTCACATACATTGCATTTCTCATCACGTTATAAACGCTTGTATTGCGGGAAAGATCATGGATTGTGTGAAGTGATTTTGAAGAAAATACCAAAATCGGTCAAGGAACGTACAGTTGTTATTTCTTCTTGCCGTGTGAATGGTGAAAACTGGACTTATGAGACTTCGAAAAGGCTGTCTGATTTGGGGGAAGGGAATAAACTGGAACTTGCTTTGACCACTTTGGAGTATGGATACAACGAGGCGGTTCGGATTCGTTACAGAGAAAAACAGAATGGAGAGGAATGGGTGGAACTTCCTGCAGATAATCCGGTGATTGCTTTGCCTTCACTTCCGGGAGGACAATTCCAATTGGAAATACAAGCTACAGATCAGGAGGGAAGATGGCAAGATGACATATTGGATATAAATATTCAGGTACGTCCTTATTATTATAAGTCGTGGTGGTTCTGGTCGTTACTTTTGCTTGTTGCAGGATGTTTGTCCGTAGCCTTTTATCGTTATAAAGTACGGCAGTTAAAACATCGGCAGGTATTATTGAAACAATTAGTAGCCCAGCGCACACACGAACTGGAAATACAGAACCGTAGTTTGGAAATAATGGCTCATCATGTAGAGGAAGTTGCAGAAGAAAAAATACGTTTTTTTACGCATATTACCCATGAGTTCCGTACACCGGTTACATTGATTCACGGACCTATTCAGCAGGCATTGGCACTGACTTCGGATAAGGAGGTAAAGGAGCAGCTTCACATTGCCGAACGTAATGTGGAAGATTTATTGTCATTGGTGAATGAATTAATGGATTTCCGTAAACTTGATATGGAAAAGGTGCAATTGAACATCCGGCCATTTAACTTGATTTCTATGGTTGAAGATTTATTGGCACCTTTTGTCTCCTTTGTAAAAGAACGTCATATTGTATTATGTACGTATTATCGTCTTCAGGGACTTTCTGTAAATGCTGACCCTAAATATCTTCATCGTGTGCTGACAAATCTATTGGCTAATGCTGTGAAATTTACGCCTGATGGGGGACATATCCGACTTTATGCAGCCCGTATAGTGGATAATGAGGGAAAAGTGCAGCTTTACCTTTCGGTGTCGGATACAGGATGTGGCATACCGGAGAAAGATCTTCCACTGATTTTTGACAGTTTCTTTCAGGCGCAAAATAAGGTGACTTATCCAGTCTTCGGACAGTCTGGAACGGGTATCGGCTTAAATGTATGCAAGCGGATTGTGGCTCTTCATGGAGGTGTGATTTCAGCTAAGAACAATCGTGCCGGGGGAACCTCTTTCCGTGTTATGTTACCGATGAAGGAAATGCCGAAAGAGGAACTTGTTATTGCAGGCGGAATATCTGAAAAGGAAAATCTTTCTGTAATGGAGGAAGTTCCTTTACAGAAAGAAACTCTGTTAGTTGTTGATGACAACCATGATATGCGTCGTTATATTCGTTCCTTATTGCAAAAGGAATATAAACTCCTTGAGGCTGAAAATGGGGTGAAGGCCATGGAGATACTCGAAAAGCATCATGTCGATTTGATTATCAGTGACCTGCTTATGCCAGAAATGGACGGGTTGGAACTATCGAAAAGAGTAAAGGCAAATTTAGAGACCAGTCACATTCCTTTTCTAATTCTTACGGCCGTGTGCTCGGAGGAGAATGAGAAAATCTGCTATTCAGTAGGGGTTGATGAATATTTGTGTAAACCTTTTGATGCAGAAGTGCTTAAATATCGTATTCGTAACATTCTGGCTTTGCGTCGTGGTTATCAGGAGAAACTTTCAAAACCTGCTGCTTTGGCATTGACAGATGTGAGTGATCTTGGATTGATAGAAGAGTCCAGAGATAAGGTCTTTATGGATCGGGCTATCGCCTTGATGAAAGAGCACTATACAGAGTCTGAATATGGATTGGATGCTTTTATTCGTGACATGGGATACAGTAAGACATTGGTTAACCAGAAGATGCAGAATCTGGCAGGAATTCCTATCGGACAGTTTATGAAGAACTTTAGGTTGGATATGGGTTATCAGTTGCTGGAACAGAAAAAAGGAGATGCCAATGTGTCTGAAGTTGCTTATGCGGTAGGTTTCAATGATCCAAAGTATTTCACAAAATGTTTTAAGCAACGCTTTGGCTGCTTGCCAAGTTCTGTGGGGCATTCGTAAGGCAAAAAGAGAGGCCATCTCAAACTTATGTTGAGATAGCCTCTTAAAAAAAGGAATTTAGAAATGTACCGTTTCACAACGGCGTTTTTAAAAACACTTAGGGCTATTTTTGAATTACCCCAGCTGTATTTTCCAAGTGTATATTTTCTGCAGCATAATCAGGACGGGTATCTCCCCAATTGACTGTACATCCTTCCATTTGGATGTCGGATGCTGTGTGGAAGAAGAATCCATACGTTTTTCCTTTTAGAAAGCCTTCTCCGTCGCATGGACGCTTATCGTATACCCCACCTTCAAAAGTGGTCCGTTTGTGAAGGTTTACTTCTACTTGGTCAAAATAAATTCGGTTGATTTTGTCTATCGTATCTCCACTGACAAAAATTCCGTTTTCACTTGTACATTTGATATTGTGGAAATAAATACGGCTCACTTCTCCACAAGCACCTTTTACGGCTCCTTTCGGGAAACGCCATCCGGCATCTTTATGATTTCCTACTGCACGTGGGAAAGATGTGACGTAAATTGGTTCTGCTTTTCCCCACCATACATCAGAGAAGAAACGACAGTCAACAATCATGTTTGAGAAAATAACATTGGTAACCGTACCTTCATCGCGGTTTTGGATACCAATACCTCGGTTGCTATCTTTGATGATGCAATTAGTGAATAACACATTGTTGATTTTGTCCATGTTTTCCGAACCGATTTTTACGGCACATGAACGTGAAGTCATGGTACAATTGGTCACTACTACGTCTTCACAGCTTCCATACTGTTCGAACTCACGTCGGTTCTTCAGGCAGATACAGTCATCACCCGATTCGATAAAGCAGTTGGAGATACGTACATCTTTTGAATGGTCTACGTCAATACCGTCACCGTTTCGTATTTTCAGGTCGTTTAGAATGGTGATACCGTCAATCAAGGCATTACGGCAACCTATCAGGTGTACGGTCCAGTAAGCACTGTTACGTACGCTTATATCGCGAATCACTAGTTTCTGTACATTGGTCAAAGTCAGCAGATGTGGACGTGGGTCAAAATCGGTCACGGGTTTTAGCTCGTAAGAATCTTCCAGTTCCTTTCCCATAAAGGAAACCCCGTTGCCGTCAAGCGTTCCGGTACCAGTAATAGATACATTTTTCAGGTCTTTTCCGCTAATCCACATCATTCCTTCTCCGCGATTAGCTCCGAATGCGCTTTCTGTGTAAATACTTTCATCCGGGTTGGCTAACAGTCGTGAGTTGGGTGCCAAATGCAATTCTATATGCGATGCCAGTTTGAAAGGACCGCATAAAAATGTGTGTCCGGATGGAACGAGTACCGTACCTCCACCCGCCTCAGAACAAGCGTTGATGGCCTTTTGTATAGCTTGGGCACCGTAATCCATGATGTTATAAATCCCCGTTTGCTGCGAGTGGCATGCTCCGAGGAGGAAGATGCTAAATAGTGCAAGAAGAATGTTTTTAGTTTTCATATTAAAATGGGGTTTATGTGTTTTTAATTATGGTATTTTAGTTAAGGCTGGAGGACAGTCTGCAGGAGTTCCTCCCCAATTTTTGTTTGGGGTATTTCCCATTTGAAATACCATCTCGCCTCCATGTACGATGTCTTTGTGAGATATATAATTCTTGGAGTATGCTTTTCCGTTCAATGTCACGCTCTGAATATAGATGTTCTCTTTAGAGGCATTCTCAGCAATAAGAGTGAAGGTTTGTCCATTTTCTAATTGTAGAATAGCTTTGGGGAAAGACGGACTGGCCAGAACATAATATGGTGAGCCTGGGCAAACAGGATAAAATCCTAAAGATGCAAAAATATACCAGGCA
>URWP01000186.1 GCA_900551645.1 uncultured Bacteroides sp. | reverse complement strand
CCAGTATCGGCTTGTCATACTCGTCGATAAGTACTACAGCCCTATGCCCCGTCTGTTCGTGGGCTGATTTGAGTACATCACGGAAACGAAGTCCTGTTTCAAGTTCCCGATTTGTATGTAGTCCATATTGTTTTTCCCATTTGTTTACATAATCCTCCAGCATCGTTTCCAGCACACCTTCCTTTGTAAAGTTTGCTCCGTTGAAATCCACGTGGAATACGGGATGTACATTCCATTCCTTCTCCAGCTTTTCCATGGCCAGTCCCTTGAACAGTTCTTTGCGTCCCAGGTAGTAATTCTCCAGCGTAGATACCAGCAGACTCTTTCCGAACCGGCGTGGGCGGCTCAAGAAATAGATGCTTCCTGAATGGGTTAGGTCATAAATCAAGTGGGTCTTATCAACGTAGACATATCCGTCTTCGATGATGCGCTCAAAACTCTGTATTCCGATGGGGTATTTCATGGCACTTCAAATTGGACTGTTCGTAATCTATACAGGGACATTTCCTATGAAATAAGTCCCTGTACCTGCAAAGATAAAAAATATGTCGGAAGATATGCGTCAAAACCTCGTCTAATCATTATTTGGATTTTTAGACTGTCTATTGAAACTAACGTGTATAGATGGGAGGAAATTGCGATTAAAGGTTGTGTGAAGTATCGAATTGTTTGGGCTGTTTTTTATTATATAAAAGTTTCTGATTAGTGGTTTTATACTTCTATTTTGTTGTAAACTATTGGTATTTAGATGTTTAATGTGAAATATGATATTTAGCGGTGAAAGATGATGTCCCATACGAAAAGCAGGGAGTAGATTTGTATTTCTTGATTCCTTTCTGGATTTTGTAAATAATGGTTCGCTTCTATTTGCATATTTACGATTTGTTCGTATTTTTGCATAAATGGTTAAATCTATTTGTCTATGGAAACGCTTACCCCTCAAGAAGAAAGAGCCATGCAGTATATATGGAAGACCGGCATGTGCTGTGTGAAGGACATCCTGTTTTGCTATCCTGACCCGAAGCCCCGTTATACTAGTCTGGCATCCATCATGAACAGCCTGAAGCAGAAAGGTTATCTGGATGCCAGGCGTTTTGGAAGTACCTATATCTATACTCCGTTGGTCACGGAGGAGGAATATGCCGGAAAATCGGTCGACAGGCTGGTGGAAGACTATTTTGCCGATTCTTACAAGAATATGGTTTTCTTCTGTGCCCGGGAACAGAAGATTTCGAAGAAGGATTTGGATGACATTATCCGTTGTATCGAAGAGCAGAAAGGAGAATAGCTATGCCGTCGTCCCTGCCGATGTATTTTTTTCATGTGAACCTTGGAATCGCGCTTTTCTATGCGTTCTATAGGTTACTCTATACGCGCGATACGTTCTTTATCACGCGTCGGGCTGTACTGATATTGTCGGTATTGGGAGCTTTCCTGCTTCCCTTGCCCGAACTGGCGGAACGCTTTGGCCATGGTTGTAGCCTGTCCTTTGCAACGGATTATTATCGTTCTGTCATTCTGCCGGAACTTGGCGTAACAGTTTCCGGTAGCTCCCTTTCTGATGGTCCTTCGAGCAACATCTTGTTGTACATCTATGTGCTGGGAGCCGGTCTTTGCCTTCTGCGTATTTTGATTCAACTGGTCAGTCTGCTTGTTATGGGTATAAAATCGGAACCGGGAGAGTTACACGGTGTAAAGGTCAGGTTGATTCCCGGCGATGCGGGTCCGTTCTCTTTCTTCGGTTGGATTTTTATCAGCCGGAAGTCTCTGTTCGGACAGGGGCTGGAGGATGTCCTGGTTCATGAGCAGACTCATGTGCGTCAGTATCATTCGATAGATGTGCTGCTGACAGAAACGGCGAACGCACTCCTGTGGGTGAATCCGTTTAGTTGGCTGTTGAAAAGGGAGGTGAGGGAGAACCTGGAGTACCTAGCCGACCGGAAAGTTCTGGAGTCGGGCATTGAGCGTAAGTCGTACCAGTATCATCTGCTCGGCCTCTCCTGCCGTCAGGACAATGACTTGACGAATTCTTTCAATGTCGTTTTCCTCAAACGACGTATCGTCATGATGAACCGCAGGCGGACGGGGATTGTAGGCTATGTCAAATATACTCTGCTGACTTTCCCTGTGCTTTTTCTGCTGATAGCAGGAAACGTGGCATGTACATCTGCACTGACGGAACAGGATTCTCAGGTAGAAACCGTTGTTCTTACCGGGGCAAAAGTAAAGGAGGAAGAGTCTGTAACTGTAGAGGATGAAGTATTCGAGGAAGCAGAACTGATGCCTGAATTTCCGGGTGGAATCAAGAAACTGCTTAATTTCCTGAATAAAAACATTGTATATCCTCAGGCTGCTATCGATGCGGAAATCCAAGGCAGGGTGGTTGTACAGTTTATAGTGGAAAAGGACGGTACGCCGGGGAACTTCGAGATCATGCGTCCGGTTTCTCCGGAACTTGACGTAGAGGTACTCCGTGTCTTGAGACTCATGCCGGAATGGAAGCCTGCTATGAAGAACGGTCAGGCTGTGAGATGTAAACTTACTGTACCGGTAACTTTTAGATTGCAATAATTTTATACCATTATGATGCTTGACATTCCGGTCACTACATTATCATTCTGACACATTGTCAATGCTGTTTGATGAGAATCGGATATTTGCAGCCTGTCGGTCGGTTGGCGATGATTTTTTGAATGAATTTTTATTCATTCGTTTGTACTTCAATGGATTACTGCGGATTTTAACATTTTCCGTCTGTTCATCCGACTTCAGAATTTGAGGGAAAACGACGATTACAGTCCTGTTTTTCAAAACAGGAAAGCGTTTTACTTCATCCGTCTTCCTGTTTTGTTTGAAACGAACGCACGTTTTCCTTGTTTCGCCCGTCCGTTTTATCTTCCGATTCCGGATTTATCGGTATCAGAAACCGTTGTAAGTAGCTTATTTTAGGAGAAAAAACGTATATTCATTCTGTTCTTATACAATTCTGCTGCTGGATGGAGTGGTATAAAGAAATGAACAGTAAGTATTTTTCTGGATTCTCTATCTTTTGTCAATAAAAATACTTGCTTAGGTATTATTCTGTTTTCAGAGGTTTGGCTTTTTCTATGTTGCGGATAATTCGATGCCGGAGGCTAGGTAATAAGCGGGGTTTTGTGTATTTTTGTGTTCTGGCAAGGGATTGCACTTGCATGTTGAACGCTAAAACTGCCGATTATGGATGTTGTGTTTCATGTGATAGATAAAACGACTTGGGAAAGGACCATTTACTTCGATTATTATTATCATCAGATCAAGTGTAAGTATAACCTGACCGTGAATATCGATATTACCCGTCTGATGAGAAGAAAGAAGGAACGAAATCTGAAGTTCTTTCCGATGATGCTGTACGCCATCATGAAAGCGGTGAATCAGAATAAGGAATTCCGAATGAGTTTCAATGAACAGGGAGAACTGGGATATTGGGACGAGGTAGTTCCCAGCTATACGCTATTTCATGAGGAGAACAAGACCTTTACGGATGTGTGGAGCCCCTATCATGCTGATTTTGATACCTTTTATGAGACTGTTGTCCAGGATATGAAAACGTATGGAAACATAACAGGAGTCATCAAGGCACGTCCCGATCAGCCCAAGAATTTCTGCCCGATATCCAGTCTGCCTTGGCTGAATTTTACAAGTTTCGCACAAGATACCTATACGGAAAGTTCTTTACTGTTTCCTCTCATCAAGTTCGGGAAATATGTTGAGAACGATGGTAAAGTCCTGATTCCGGTTGCAGTCTTTGTCAGCCATGCGGTGGCGGACGGTTACCATACCTGCAAGCTTTTCAACGATATTCAGGAGATTGTAGATACTATGTAGTGACTCTTCGGAGATATCAAAAAGGTGGCCTTTGCTTTTCTTTGGAACATCGGAAAAGCAAAGGCTATTTTATCAGATTCGCTTCAGAAATTCTTCTGCCTGTATCAAGGTTTCGGGCTTGCCGATATCTATCAGCTGGAGGCAACCGCCGATACGGGCTTCCTGACAGTTCTGTAGGTAGAAGTCCATGATGGAGAATTTCCCGCTCCATCCCTGGAAATAAGGGAAGAGTGTAGGGGAGATGACATGGATTCCGCTGAAGGCATAGGCTCGGTAGCGTTCGGGATCGTAGACGAAGCCTTCCGGTTTGGTTTGCCGGGTATCTTTGTTGATCCATCCGCAGAGGCGGTCGGTGTCGTCAAACAGCAGGTAGCGGGATGTTTTCCTTTGGCTTGCCAATAAAGTGGCGTCGTTTCCGCTCTGGACATGGTAATCGTAAAGGGTTTTCAGATCAGTATCCGAAAGAATATCTACGTTATGTACCAGAAATGGTTCATTCCCTTGGAAAAAAGTGGATGCTTTCTGGATGCCTCCTCCTGTATCGAGCAGTTGTTCCCGTTCGTCACTGATGTGGATGGTCAGCCCGAAATGCTGGTTGGCCTGCAGGAAACCGATAATCTGTTCTCCGAAGTGGTGGATGTTGATGACGATTTCGGTGAATCCCGCGGCTTTCAGTTTCAGAATGACGTGTTCCAGCATCGGCTTCCCGGCAACGGGAACCAGGGCTTTCGGCAGGTGGTCGGTGAGCGGTTTCAGCCGGGTACCGAGTCCGGCGGCAAAAATCATGGCTTTCATCTGGCTTCAAAGATTTGTTCGATATTCTGTTCCCGGTGGATGAGCTGTACTTTCACGCCGAATTTCCGGCTGATGTGTTCTGCTACGTGTTGGGCGGAATAGACAGAACGGTGCTGTCCGCCGGTACAGCCGAAGCATACGGAAAGGTTGGTGAATCCCCGTTCGATGTAGCGTTGTACATGGGCATCTACCAGCGCATAGACGTGTTCCAGGAAGCGGGTGATTTCTCCGTCTTCTTCCAGGAAACGGATGACATTTTCATCCAGTCCCGTATATGGCTTGTATCGGTCATATTTGCCGGGATTATTTACGGCACGGCAATCGAATACATAACCACCTCCGTTTCCGGTTGGGTCTTCCGGTATTCCTTTCTTGTAGGCGAAACTCATGACCTTGACGGTGAGCTGGCGTTTCTTCCGTTCGTCGGTAAACTGTTTCAGTTCCGTCAGGTTATGAAGTACTTGGCACAGATACGGATATTCCGGGAAATCGTCCTTCAGCAGTTGGCGCAGGTTTTCTACTGCAAATGGAACGCTTTGGATAAAATGTGGCTTTTTCTCGAAATAGCCACGGAATCCGTAGGCTCCTAGTACCTGAAGGGTACGGAAAAGGACAAAATGGCGAAGCTGGCTCTTGAAATAGGTTTCGTCTACCGGCTTGTATTCACGCAGGGCGTCGATGTAATGCGATACCAGTTCCATCCGGAGAGAGTCTGGCAGGTTGGCTTTGGCCTGCCACAAGAAAGAAGCCACATCGTAATAGAACGGGCCTTTACGTCCGCCCTGGAAATCGATGAAATAAGGTTCCCCATCCTTTATCATCACGTTACGGCTCTGGAAGTCGCGGT
>URWP01000185.1 GCA_900551645.1 uncultured Bacteroides sp. | reverse complement strand
GCCTCTTCAACCACTCGAGCATCTCTCCTTGAGCCCTTCGGAATAGGCTTTCTTCTTAAATCGGGTGCAAATTACAAATAAAAATGCGAACTGCAAGCGATTTCCGTTACAAATGTATCTTTTTTTTTCATGATACATCACATCTAACCGGCAAAAGTTTTCCTTATCCCCTAAAATTAATAAAAATTAAAAGGTACAAGAGGCTTTTGAGAATACTTTCAAGGCATTTCCGGTTGTTTGGGCAGCAATTTCTTCTAATGGAATCCCGTAGATATCGGACAATTTTTCGGCCACATTGACCAAATAAGCACTCTCATTCCGTTTGCCTCGATAAGGAACAGGAGCCAGATACGGTGAATCTGTTTCCAGCACCACTCTTTCCAAAGGTATATGCTCCAAGACTTCGGGCAAAGAACTTTTCTTATAAGTAACCGTTCCGTTTACGCCCAACATGAAATTTTCATACTCCAACAGACGCGAAGCCTCCTCTACCGAACCGGAGAAACAATGAAAGACTCCAGATAGAGCCGGCTCTTTACGGTAAGGCTCCAAAATCTCCAGAACTTCCGGATAGGCATTCCGACTATGGATACTCAACGGAAGATCAAACTCCAATGCCCACTGAACCTGAATATCGAAAGCTTTCATCTGTTCGTTACGGAATGTACGATCCCAATATAAATCGATGCCTACCTCACCGATGCCGAAAAAAGTTTCCGGACCACGCAGCCACGCCTCAACTGCCGATAACCTCTTCTCCCAGTCAGCATCGACAGATGTCGGATGTAAACCTATCATCGGATAGCATCCCGGATGCGCTTTACAAGTCGCCAAGACCGATTCTACTGTAGTATCATCAATATTCGGCATAAACAACCGATAGACTCCCGACTCACGGGCACGAATTATAGCCAAGTTACGGTCTTCATCAAATTCTTCTGTAAACAAATGCGTATGTGTGTCTGTCAACAATGTCATATGCCTATAAGTTACGATTCATCATACTGAAAACGAAATCATGCAACTGTACCTTCAGAGAAGCATCAACATCCACTTCTTCCAGCAAACGTAGTCCATTCTGATAATAAGTATCGATACGCTCCTTACATAATGCAGCAATACCCACCTTATTATATATAGCAGTTACAGCCGTTATCTTTTCTGCAGGATTATATTCTGCCGCATCTATCCATTTTTTCAGATCTGCTTTCTGAGAATCATCAGCCTTCTCCATAGCAGTAATCAGCATGTATGTTTTCTTGTTACACAAAATATCGCCTCCGATTTTTTTCCCGAAGACTGCCGGATCACCATATACATCCAGATAATCATCCTGCAACTGAAAGGCCAAACCCATCTGTATTCCAAAATCGTACAACCGGTTTGCATCTTCCTCCGAAGCACCTCCCAAAATGGCTCCAATCTTCAACGATGCCGCCAACAGCACAGAAGTCTTCAGCCGAATCATCTCAATGTATTCATCCACCGTAACATCCATCCGGGTTTCAAATTCCATATCCCACTGCTGCCCTTCACAGACTTCCAAAGCAGTCTGCCCGAACACCTTCATCACCTCCTGGATTTTACCAACCGGACACTGTTCCATCATGAAACGATATGAAAGAATCAACATAGCATCTCCTGAAAGAATTGCTGTGTTCTCATTCCACTTCTTATGTACCGTAGGTTTTTTACGGCGCATGTCTGCCTTATCCATCAAGTCATCATGCAACAATGTAAAGTTATGATAAGTCTCGATTCCGGTAGCTTGCCACAGGATCGAATCGACATCTTCTTTATAAAGATTATAGGCCAGCAACATCAGGACCGGACGCAATCGTTTTCCACCCAAATCGAGCACATACTTAATCGGAACATACATCCCCATCGGCTCACGGGCATAATCTGAATGTGCAATAAAATCCTGTATCTTGACCAATAGCTGTTCACTGGTTAACTGTTTCATACATCAGATATTAAAGGTTTCCGTAAAAAAAAGGCTGCCCATCGAGCAGCCTTTTCTTATTCCTTCCAAGGATTACTGCAACTTGAAGGTTACAGGTACGGTATATTTTACACGTACTGCCTTACCACGTTGCTTACCTGGTTTCCATTTCGGCATCATCTGAATCACGCGGAGTGCTTCTTTATCCAGATACGGGTCTACTGAACGCATAACTACCGGATCAACGATAGAACCGTCACGGTTAACCACAAACTGAACAATAACACGTCCTTGTACACCATTTTCCTGTGCGATAGTCGGATACTTGATGTTCTTTGCCAAGAACTTCAAACATTCAGCCATACCACCCGGGAATTCAGGCATTTCTTCTACAACCTGGAAGATCTGCTGTTCTTCCACTTCTTCTTCCTCAACTTCTACAGGTGCCTGCTGTACGACTACTACAGCTTCACCGACTTCTTCTGAAGTTGCGATGGTAGATTCCTCAACGTTTGCATCGTTTTCAGCAATCTGCAACACTTCTTCCATTTTCGGTGCTTCAGGAGGAGGAGGAGCCTGAGGCTGTTCCTGTTGTTCCGTAATAGGAACCATTTCTTCTTCAAACGCAGGTTCTACGATACCAGTATCGGTAGTGACCTTTTTGTCACGTTCTGTCCATTCGAACGCAACAAACATCGCTGCCAATATCAGCACGAAACCAATCAACAGACCAGTCGTTTTCTTTCCTTCGAGGTCCGCTTTCGGCGATTTTTTAATTTCCATAAAATGAATTTATAGGTTAATGTTTCTCTGTTCGGCAAATGTAGCATTAATTTATGAAACGCCAACAATTTATCCGAAAAAAATTGCAAACAGACTAAACATTTCCACATCGTCATCCGAGACCTTCTAATGCTTCGGTTTGTTTAAGGTATTCCACGGGAGCAACCGAACAGGAAACATCGATTTCATTCAAATATCCAATCTCCTTTTATAATCCTTTTTAAGATAAAAGACATCTCGGAACGTCAAACCTTAAAAACTTCGTTTTTCGTTTGCCTCTCCGCTCACCTTTCACTATCTTTTCATAAGATAGGATGCGGTTCGGGATAGTCAAACCTTAAAAACTTCGTTTTTCGTTTGCCTCTCCGCTCACCTTTCACTATCTTTGATGCGTTTACAGATTCCCAGTAACCTACAAAACTGAAAATCATGAAAAAAATTATCATTGCCATTGACGGCTTCTCTTCGTGCGGAAAAAGCACGATGGCCAAAGACCTGGCCCGCGAAATCGGATACATATATATAGACAGTGGCGCCATGTACCGCGCTGTAACCCTTTTCTGTATCGAACAAGGACTATTCGATGCCGCTGGCAACATTGATGAGGAGACACTCAAAACCCACATGAATGACATCCATATTTCATTCCATCTGGACCCAGTAAGCCAACGCCCCATAACTTACCTTAACGGTATAAATGTAGAAGAACGCATCCGCTCTCTGGAAGTATCTTCACACGTCAGCCCAGTGGCAGCCTTAGGATTCGTACGCGAAGCGTTGGTAAGACAACAGCAAGAGATGGGAAAAGAAAAAGGAATTGTCATGGATGGAAGAGACATCGGCACCGCCGTTTTTCCAGAAGCCGAACTGAAAATATTCGTAACCGCTTCGGCTGAAATCCGTGCACAACGTCGATATGACGAATTAAAAGCCAAAGGCCAGGAAGCTTCTTATGAAGACATCCTCCGGAATGTAGAAGAACGCGACCGGATAGATCAAAGCCGCGCAGTCAGTCCACTCCGTAAAGCTGATGACGCCATTCTGTTAGATAACAGTCACCTTACAATTTCCGAACAGAAAGAATGGTTGAAAACTCAATTTGAAAAGGCTACTCATGCAACGTGTTGAAATAGATGAAGGCTCAGGTTTCTGCTTCGGCGTAACCACTGCCATCCGAAAAGCAGAAGAAGAACTGGCTAAGGGAGAAACACTCTATTGCCTGGGAGATATTGTACACAACGGACAAGAATGCGAACGATTGGAAAAACTAGGACTGGTAACCATCAATCACGAAGAATTTGCCAAGCTGAAACACGCCAAAGTTCTGCTCCGTGCTCACGGAGAACCCCCCGAGACCTATCAGCTGGCCAAGGAAAACCATATCGAAATCATCGACGCTACCTGTCCGGTAGTGCTTCAACTACAGAAACGTATCAAACAGGAATACGACGCAACTCCCACCGACCAGGAAAAACAGATTGTCATCTACGGTAAGAACGGGCATGCCGAAGTACTAGGTTTAGTGGGACAAACAGGAGGGAAAGCCATCGTCATCGAAAAACTGGAAGAAGTAACAAAACTGGATTTCAGCAAAGATATCCGTCTCTATTCACAGACAACCAAATCTCTCGATGAATTCCGACAGATTGTGGCCTATATCGAAGCACACATAGCTCCGACAGCCACTTTCCGCTACTTTGATACCATTTGTAGACAAGTAGCCAACCGTATGCCGAATATCCGACGGTTTGCTGCCGCACATGACCTGATTTTTTTTGTTTGCGGTCACAAAAGCTCCAACGGAAAAATCCTTTTTGAGGAATGCAAGAAAGTCAATCCAAATTCCTATCGGATAGACCAACCAGAGGAAATAGACCGGAGGCTGATTCAGAATGTAGATTCTATCGGTATATGTGGAGCAACCTCCACCCCCAAATGGCTGATGGAAGCCTGCAAGAAAGTAATCAGAAACGAAGAGTCCGTATAATGATAAAAACAATGATAAAAAAAGATGTTTTTTACCACACGATTACGGGTAATTTTATACATTTGCATCAAGTAAAAATCAAATAAAAATACAAATAACTATGGGAAGTATTAAATGCATCGGTATTCTTACGTCAGGAGGCGATGCCCCGGGTATGAATGCAGCCATCCGTGCGGTCACACGTTCTGCCATATTCAACGGATTGCAAGTAAAAGGTATCTACAGAGGTTATAAAGGATTGATTACAGGCGAAATCAAGGAATTCCGCACAGAAAATGTAAGTAACATCATCCAACTAGGAGGTACGATTCTGAAAACAGCCCGCTGCCAGGAATTCAAGACTCCTGAAGGACGTCAAATTGCGTATGAAACCATGCAGCGAGAAGGTATCGACGCTTTGGTTGTCATCGGTGGTGACGGTTCATTGACCGGTGCGCGTCTGTTGGCCCAAGAATTCGATATACCTTGTATCGGTCTGCCAGGTACCATCGACAATGACCTGTATGGCACCGATACGACCATCGGTTATGATACAGCCTTAAATACCATTTTGGATGCTGTTGACAAGATCCGTGATACCGCTACCTCACACGAACGTCTGTTCTTTGTAGAAGTTATGGGACGTGATGCCGGTTTTCTGGCATTGAACGGTGCTATCGCCGCAGGTGCAGAAGCAGCCATTATTCCGGAATTCAATACAGAAGTAGACCAGTTGGAGGAAGTCATTAACAATGGTTTCCGCAAATCAAAGAGCAGTTCCATCGTATTGGTAGCCGAAAGTGAAATCACCGGTGGAGCCATGCATTACGC
>URWP01000184.1 GCA_900551645.1 uncultured Bacteroides sp. | reverse complement strand
GCGGTATCGACAATCACCAGATCGTATCCTTTTGCCTTGGCTTCCTGGATGGCATGAAGAGCAATCTGAACGGGGTCCTTACTATCCATCTCGCAATATACAGGCACTTCTACCTGCTGGCCCAACACCTTCAGCTGTTCGATAGCGGCCGGACGATATACGTCACAAGCTACCAGCAACGGCTTGCGGTTCTTCTTGGTCTTGAGCATACGGGCCAGTTTACCGGAGAATGTAGTCTTACCGGAACCTTGCAGACCGGACATCAGGATAACGGCCGGACGGTTCTTCAACTCGATTTCGGCGGTATCGCCACCCATCAGCTTGGTCAATTCATCGTGCACAATCTTCACCATCAACTGGCTCGGCTTCACCGCCGTAAGCACGTTCTGTCCCAAAGCTTTTTCCTTCACCGTATCGGTAAAGCTCTTGGCTACTTTATAGTTCACATCGGCATCCAGCAGGGCACGACGTACATCTTTCAAGGTCTCCGCAACATTGATTTCGGTAATCTTACCTTCACCTTTCAATATCTTGAAGGAGCGTTCCAGTCTTTCACTTAAATTGTCGAACATATATTTTCAGTTTTTATTATCAGCTGTTTACCGCTGAAATAGCGGATTTTGAATCAAGGTGCAAAATTACAAAAAATTCCTTTCGCTCAAATCTTTTTGTTCTGCCATTTTGCTTTTTTCAGATAAACAAGGCTAAGGACAAGCATCAGAACGTAATAAACCAGTTCGGTGGTGAAACAGATTTCTACCGGAGCCCGAAGCACCATTCCCACTCCGATGACATAAAGAGCATAAAATACCTGTACCACGACTTCCAGCACCAGAGCCGCCTGGGTATTTCCCGTACCGGAAATCCCGTTGAAATAGACAAAGGCCAACGACGCCAGAAGCATGGCTCCACATACCACATAAAGCGAAGGCATCGCTTCAGTAACCAGCGTCGCATCGCCGGTATAGACCGAAAGTACCAGCCTCCGGAATACCACACAAAGGCATACACAGATTACCATTATCAGGAAAGACATCCGTGCAATCCTGTGCAGGAGTTGCAAGACGTGGGAAGTTCCCCCTGAACCAATCAGATTACTCACCAGCGAATTGGCCGTAGTAGAAAGCGACTGGACCGGAATAAGCATAACTACATACACACTCCGCACAATGTTGGCGATGGCCAGTTCCCGTTGTCCCAAGCGTTCCAAAGCCATAAAGAAAACAAACCAGATGGCCATGGCCAGGAAATATTGCACCATGGTAAATGCTGAAATCCGTAAGATACGGAATACCAGTTCCATGTCCAACCGTCCGAAATGATTCAACCCGTATTTTTTCCGGTCTACCTTATAGTAGGTATATAACAGATAGAAAAGCAAGGAAGAAGCCTCCGCAATGACCGAAGCCAATGCCGCTCCCCTCACCCCCATTTCCGGGAACCCCCATTCACCGAATACCAGGACATAATCCAGGAAAACATTCACCACCGCCATCACCACGGCACTCCATGTCAACACCTTGGTCTGAGTAATACCGATGTACAACGATCGGAACATCACATTCAGAAAAGCAAACAGAAATCCCCAGATACGCCAGGTGAAGAACTCGTAGGTAGCTTCGAAGATAGCATCCGACGAAATCAACACCCGAATCAACGGGCGGGCAGACACATACATCAACCCCAGAAGCGCTACCGCCATCATCAGACTGAAAACGGAACCCTGCCACATAATCGGCCCTACGCTCCGGTAATTCTGTTCCCCATTGCGCCGGGCTATCAGAATCTGAGAACCGATACTGAACCCGAACGCTACCGTATAGACACAGATATACAACAAACCTCCCATGGCAGAGGCACCCAACGCCACTTCACCGACATGCCCCAGAAAAGCCGTATCGGTTACATTGATTACATTTTGTGCCAACAAACCCAAAAGAATGGGATAAGTCACCTGCCAGATTTCCTTCCTTGAATACATCATAAAATCTACATCAAAATTAAAAGGGCAAAGATACGAATATCCACCGATATTACGACCTTTCCGCCAAGGAAGAAACATTTTCAGCTTTACCGTCAGAACATCTCTTTTTTATGCCCGAGGCAAATCGTTTCATATGAAATTATTACATTTAAAAGCATTTCATCGAAAATAATTGCACAAACCGTTGTTTGATGTGCTATTAAACATTAATTTTGCGCCCATTAACACTAATTTATACTTCTAATGAAAAAAAATCTACTGATTGGTGCGGCGACACTAATCGTTTCAATTCCAACCTTTGCCGGAGATTACTTAACCAATACCAACCAGAATGCCACTTTCTTGCGCATGGTAGCCCGTGGAGCTTCCATCGATATAGATGGCGTTTATAGCAACCCGGCCGGCCTGGCCTTCCTGCCTGAAGACGGATTCCACCTGTCTCTTACCGGCCAAAGCGCCTACCAGGCCCGTGAAATCCTAGCTACCAGCCCGCTCTGGACCTTGGACGGAAATACTACCGAACGTTATTATAAAGGTACAGCATCGGCTCCTATCATTCCCAGCTTCCACGGAGCCTATAAGAAAGACCGATGGGTCATCTCGGCTTCATTCGCCATCACCGGCGGAGGCGGAAAAGCTTCGTTCGACAATGGCCTTCCGATGTTCGATGCCTTGGCTACAGGTATGATTGCCCAGCAGACCGGAGGGAAAATTACCCCCAACATGTATGAAATCAATAGCGCCATGGATGGCAAACAATATATCTATGGTGTACAACTGGGTGTCAGCTACCGCATCAACGACTGGTTGAGCGCATTCGTTGGAGGACGAATGAACTATGTAAAGAGCGGATATGAAGGCTATCTGAAAGCCGAACTGAACGAACAATATGCCCAGCTTGCTCCAGCCATGGGATTACCCAGCGCTACTTTGGCCAATCTGGAACTGGATTGCGACCAAAGCGGATGGGGACTCACTCCCATTATCGGCCTGGACGCGAAACTTGGACGTTGGAACCTGGCTGCCAAGTATGAGTTCCAGACCAATCTGAATATCGAAAACAAGACCAACAAGCTGGAAGTACCGGTAGGCACTCCGGAAGAAGTCATCAAACCTTATGCCGACGGTGAACAGACTCCTAGCGACATTCCTGCTTTCCTGAGCGTGGCCGCCGGTTACGAAATCCTGCCTACCTTGCGTGCTTCGGTAGAATATCACTTCTTCGACGACAAACGGGCAGGTATGCTCAACGACCGCCAGAAAACCTTGAAACACGGTACCCACGAATACCTGGCCGGTATCGAATGGGACATCATCAAATACCTGACCATCAGCGGTGGTTTCCAGAAAACCGATTACGGACTGAGCGACGATTTCCAGACCGACACTAGTTTCTATTGCAGCTCCTACTCCCTGGGATTCGGTGCCAGAGCCCGCCTGAGCGACGCCTTGAGCCTGGACATCGCCTATTTCTGGACTACTTACGACGACTATACCAAGACATCTGCCGACTACAACGGAACCGGTATGCCTGGAACCGATGTCTATAGCCGTACCAACAAGGTATTCGGTCTGAGTCTGAATTACCACTTCTAACCAGAATAAAGAGAAATTCCAAAAAATCATTTGGATTTCCATTAAAATTCCCCATACTCTCCTACATTGCTCTGACAATCATTTGGAAGTATTTCTTTACTCCCTCCAGGCAATGTAGGAGAGTTTTTATATCCCGATAAAAAAGTTTTGTCTCATTCTTATTTTATCACTACCTTCGTGCCCGATAAAAAGTTTCAACTATCCGAAACGGGGAATAATATAACACCAGGTTTACAGATTATCCACCAAAATTTAATATTATGAGAAAAACTTTACTAAGTGTAGCCGCTATGATACTGATGGCGTTCCAATCAATAGCTCAGACTCCAACAGATGTACTGAAATTCAATGAAAACGGTAAATTCAAAATTGTACAATTCACTGATTTGCATATCCGTTGGCAAGACAAACGGTCGGACATAGCCTTCGAATGCATGAAGAATACCATCGAGGCAGAACATCCGGATCTGATTGTCATTACAGGAGATATCATCTACAGTGCTCCAGCCGCAGAGAATTTCAAGCATGTGATGGAATTCATCTCACAATACAAAATTCCATTTGCACTGGCTTTCGGTAATCACGACAGGCAACAGGGACTTTCCAATGCTGAATTGCTGGAGATAGCCCGCAAAGTACCTTATTGTGTAGCATCGGATGTAGAAGGTATTACCGGTGACGGTAATTACGCACTGGAAGTAAAGGCACATGATAACGAAAACAACAAACTGATTCTCTATTTCCTGGATTCACACGAGGATTCTTTACTGAAAGAACAAGGAGTAAAGGGATACGACTATATTCATGCAGACCAGATAAAGTGGTATGCCGATACCAGTGACTCCTATACCCGCCAGAACAACAATCTCCCTATTCCATCACTGGCCTTTTTCCATATTCCGCTCCCGGAATACAACCAGGCTGCCAGTGATGAAAACACTACACTATATGGAATCCGAAGAGAAAAAGCATGTTCGCCAGAGCTGAATACAGGACTTTTTGCAGCCATGAAAGAAAAAGGAGACATTATGGGAATATTTGTAGGACATGACCATGATAACGACTATTCCGTGAACTGGTATAATATTCTTCTGGCTTATGGACGTTTCACGGGTGGGCCAACAGAGTATATCCATATTCCGAACGGCGCACGTATCATCGAACTTACTGAGGGAGAAAGAGTCATTTCATCGTACATCCGATTGACAAACGGAGAAATTGAACAGAAAAAGACCTTCCCCAAGGATTATGTAAAATAAACAGACTACTATCAAACGAGTGGTATTCTTCGGAGTACCACTTTTTTTATATCATAACTTCACACTTCATACAACCAGAGGTATCATTTTTTTAAAGAAGCCATCCATCCGGTATCGGCTATTAATAGAAAATAACACATCATGCGAAAATAATTTCTTCAAAATCACGCCTGTCACATTTTTTTCTTAACTTTGCAGTGCTATCAAACATCCGACTAAAACACTTTAAATAAAAATATTGAGATTATGATGACAATTGACAAATTCAACTTCGCCGGTAAAAAGGCAATCGTTCGTGTAGACTTCAATGTTCCTTTGAACGAAGAAGGTAAAATTACAGATGATACTCGTATCCGTGGTGCTCTGCCTACTTTGAAGAAAATCCTGGCAGACGGTGGCGCTTTGATTATCATGTCACACATGGGTAAGCCAAAAGGTAAAGTAAACGCTAAATATTCTTTGAGCCAGATTGTTGACGCCGTTGCTGCTGCTCTGGGTACTCCGGTTCAGTTCGCTCCGGATTGCGCTAAAGCTCAGGAAGCTGCCGCAGCCTTGAAACCGGGTGAAGTTCTGTTGCTGGAAAACCTCCGTTTCTATCCGGAAGAAGAAGGTAAACCTGTAGGTATCGAAAAAGAAGATCCTGCTTACGAAGATGCCAAGAAGGCAATGAAGGCTTCTCAGAAAGAATTTGCCAAGACATTGGCTTCATACGCTGACTGCTACGTAATG
>URWP01000183.1 GCA_900551645.1 uncultured Bacteroides sp. | reverse complement strand
CGCCGCGAGCAAGGCAAGCAGGGCGCACCAGATACTTTCACGTTTTACAGCGAGGAGGAAATGAAGGTGGCTCAACTTATTAAGAGCCAGGTAGCGGACAATAATATTCAGGCTGAAAAATTGAAGGATATTTTCAATAAATATATCACAACTCTCCGCAACAAAGAGCCATACAAGACCCGCAGTTTTTCGGTAGGACTGACCATCAAACAACGTACTTTCCTGAGCAACAATCCGGATGTAATGGTGGAATTTGTGATGGATCCAGACTATGATACCGCCGAGCAACTTGCCCTGCAGAATAGCAATGCTAACCGGATGGTCTATTATGTAGGCCCCCAATATCGTGAGAACAGACGTTTGTACAACGCCTTCTACTGGTACTGTCAGGCTGAACGTTACATGGCAACTCCTGTTCCCAACGAGGATAATGCCAACACCCGCAAAGAATTTGTCAAACGGGCTGAGGAACTCTACGAAGGACTTATCAAAAAAGAATTTGAAAAGATTCTTGACACTTGCCCCATTGTTTCGGGACTGAGTGTGATTGACGAAGCGGAACTGGGACAAAAGAAAGGAAACGACCGTTACCGTGCCGCCATCGAGAAACATCTGGCAGGGATTTACACGAAAGCCAACCTGGTGGATTCTTCAAATATTCCCCGTACCACGGAACAGTTGAAGAAAGCCATTCTGCGCAATATTGAAGCAGGGGAATATGAAGGCATGAACGCCGTTCTTACTGATGCAGAACACGAAGTGGAAATCTACTTGAACAAGCAGTTTGCAGAGGTGAACGTATCGGATGTGCTTACCAAGTTCTCAAAAGCGCCATACGGATGGGACAATATCTGTACCCTCTATGTCATCAATGAACTGGTACGTCGTCACAACCGCGACTATTCCTATGCGAACAATCCGAACGTAGAAATAACGACCGTAGCCAACCGTATTGTGAACGAAAGCAACAAGTTTACACTCCGTCAGGCACAAGTTATTTCGCCACAGGTCATTCAGAATTTCATTGCAGCCTGGAAAGAAATATTCGGCATATCTTCCGCTCCATCCACTACCGACAGCACCCAACTGTTCCGTGCTTGCCGTGACATGGAGAGTGAGCGCAGTCTGGCCAGATTAGTCAAAGGTTATAAGGATATCGAGCAACAGATAATCACCTATCCTTTTGCCGGTCCAATCCGCCAGGCTATTGAACTCTTTGAATCATGGCTTGATGAACGCGATCCGTTGAAATTCTTCAACCTCCTCATCGCGTCAAAGGATGAAGCCAAGACTCTTACCGACAAATGCAAGGAAGTGGTGCAATTCACGCACGACCAGCTTTCTACCTATAAACAGCTCATTCAGTTTGCAGATGACAATGTCTACAACTTTCCGTTTGTACCCATGGAGCAGCAGGGAGCTGTCGGTGAATTCTGTAAGGTGAAGGACGATCCATGGCCTATCGGCAAGACATTCCGTAACTACATCAAGCTGATGAACCAGCTTTCAGGAATCTTGGATGATGTACGAAACCACTTGCGTGAGAAAATCAAATCGGCCTACAATGATATGTTCGACTATCTCAAGCAAGTGTCAGAACAGCAACATGTGCCTGTGAGCGTATTGTCCGACCGTGAAGCGACGATTCAACTCAAGACCTCTCCGACCAATATTCTGGTGTTGCAGAACAATGTCAATACCGATGCTTTCTATCAGGAACAGGTAGAGAGAATCATGTCGTATATTCCTACAACATCACCGGAACAGGAGAAGAGAATCCGTCAGGCCGCACTGCAGACCAAGACCAAGCTGCCTATTACGAATGCAGAAGATATCGAACACTATCTGGACGGACTGCGTCAGCAGTTGGAGCGCCTGCTTGTCGACCACGATGGAGTAATGATTATCAAATAACAGCAATCCTAAAACCTAGAATATATGTCACTGTCAAGAATATCGGAAATAAATATCGACCTTTGGAACAAACAGAAAGTCCAGTTCCCGGCCCATCCCGATGTCAACATTATAATGGGGGTAAATGGAAGTGGGAAAACCACTTTTCTAAAAAAGCTCTACGAGTCACTGGTGGCGGATAACCATGGACAAAGTGAAGACATTGTTTATCTGCCTTCCATTGATAATATTGCCATGCGAGATAAGCGGAAGACAGCTACGGCATTAGCGCAAGATCTGGAGTATTTCATCTATGACATGAAAACAGGTCCTTCGCTGATGAGTCTTCGTATGTCCATGATAGACAGTTCTGCTGAGAAACAAGAAGAGTTAAAAGCGCAGATTGCTGATTTCCAGAAAACTGTCAACGGCTTGTTCGCTTTAACCCGCAAACGGATAGAGATAGAGGGAAGCAAATTTTCTGTGATTACTGATAACGGCACGCTACCCGTAGGAGCACTTTCTTCCGGAGAGATGCAAGTACTGCTGATTCTGCTCCGTGTATTTTTATTGGGCAAACGTGAATCTATCGTTCTGATTGACGAGCCGGAAAACTCACTGGATATAGACTGGCAATTTGAACTCATCAATCTGTTGGTTCGTTTCAATCCCAATGCTCAGTTTTTCATTACGACTCATTCCCCTGCCCTGTTTGGAGATGGATGGGGAGATAAAGTCTGGTATATGGAACAAATCACAAAGTAACACGACGTATGGAAGGAATCAATTGGATAGAGAAACAAGCCAAGCTTTATCGGAATCTTGCCCTGACAGGACGTTATCAGGCCGTGGTACATCTGGAAGACGAGGAAGATGAGACATTTTGGGACTATCAACTTCAAACTATTAAACCGGGGCGTTACCGCTACCTGTATTTCAGCAAGAGTGATGACGGGAAAGACACCCGCGGATGTGAGCAATGCCTGAAATTCAGACCTTACCTTACTGCGCGTTTCTTTATCTGCATAGACAGTGATTTGCGTTTGTTAAGAGGTGAGACTGAACTTTCAGCAAAGAATTTCATTGCTCAGACCTATGCCTATTCGTGGGAGAATCACTTATGCGAAGCCTCTCATCTCAGTGAACGCATGAAGCTGATACAACCTGAAACTGATTTTGACATACAGGCATTTCTGATGTCGTTTTCAAGAATCGTTTATAAGCCGTTACTGTATCTGATTCGGTACGGTGCAGACAGCCATCTCAATCAGTTGTGGAATGTTTCGAAATTCAATGCCTGTATTCCTCTGCAACCTAAACGTACTGATTTAGCAGATAACGGCAAAGTATATCTGAAAACCGTTCAGTCCCTGTTTGAAGCCGCAACAGGTGGACTGACAGAAGAACCGGCAAATCCAAATGGAATTTTAACTCCGGAAAATGCCTACTTGCACATTCAAGGTCATCAACTGTATAAGCTGATGCTGCACATCGGGACCCTATTATACAAAGGAACAGGCATTGCGTTCAGGACAGACATTCTTGATAAAGGATTGCATACCACAGGATATGATGAGATTGAACTATTGCAGAATGACTTGAAAGCCATTTTGGATAATTAACTCAAGAAGATAACGAAAAGTATATGGACACCAACAGAATAAAACGCTTCGCCACCGAAGCTCGCAATATATTGAAAGCAGGTATTGCAGCCAAGATTATGACACTCGGCTTCGATAAAAAAGGAAACGTAGCCGAAGAGCATCGTCCGCAACTGATGCAGGGCGGTACACTTTGGAACGGGAAATTATATACTGAGGGATTCTACTATCAGTGGATATCCCTCTTCAATCGTGTACAGCAGAAAGGTATCAATGAAGTGTACGAAGAAGCTGCCTATACCTGGTTCAACCGGCTGTGTGCCATTCGCATCTTGCAGAAGAACAATCTCTGTTCTCCTGTACTCCAGTATGCCGATGCCGCACGTACACCGATTATTGTGGACCAAGCCCGCCAAGGCCACCTTCCTCCGATGAAAGAAGATCTTCGTCAGCGCGTCATAGAGTTACTTGACGATGACACGAAGGTAACCGAACAGTTTGCCCTGCTCATAACCGCGTGGTGTCATGACAATCCCATCATCAACCAGTGTTTCGGCTCTATGGCCGACTATACTGAGCTGCTTCTGCCGAACAATATTTTGACAGAAGGCGGCTTTGTAGACATGCTCAACCATACGGAATTTGTAACCGATGAGGATTTTCAATCACCGGAACTGATAGGCTGGCTCTACCAGTTCTATATCTCAGAACGTAAAGACGAAGTATTTGCCAAGAAAGGCAAGTTCGAGGCAGACGAGATTCCTGCCGCTACTCAAATATTCACCCCTAACTGGATTGTGAAATATATGGTGCAGAATACGGTGGGCCGTATCTACCTCGACAACAATCCATACGAAACTGCGCTACAGAAGAAGTGGCAATATCTGGTGGAACCCTCTGAAAAGACTCCGGCAGAAAGCATCTTAAGATACGAAGAACTGACAGACCTGAAAGTAGCCGATTTAGCCTGTGGCTCAGGCCATATTCTGAACGAGTGTTTTGATTTGCTCTACGATCTTTATATTGCCGAAGGCTATGGCCGTGGGGAAGCCATAGAGAATATCTTTCAGCATAACTTGACCGGAGTAGACATTGACAATCGTGCCAAGCAATTAGCCACTTTTGCCCTCTTGCTGAAAGCTTGCCAAAAGGATGCTTCATTTGCCGACGCTCATTGCTTGCCTCATGTATTGGCCATGCCGAAGCTTTGGGATGAAGAAAAGAATGGTCTGGTCAGAGAATTCCTTCCCCATTTCTTTTTAGGGCAGGAAAATCAGACTCACATCAATGAACTCATCGCTTGCTTCGACTTGATGCAGCACGCGGATTCGTTGGGCTCTATCATGAAATTTGAGCTTAGCGACAGTACCCGATTGCTGGTAAAACAGACAGTAGAATATTGGCACAATCAGAACTTTATACCGGAGGCCATTTGTGCCCAACTTCCTGCATTTGAACTGATTCTAGCCTTGACGGAAAAGTATCATGCATTGGTGATGAATCCGCCTTATATGGGAGGAGGTAGTATGAATGAGGTGTTGAGCAAGTATGTAAAGAAAAACTACTCGAATTCAAAAACAGATTTAATGGCTGTTTTTATGGAAGTTTGTATTCTTCATCTTTACGAAAAAGGTAAATATGGTATGATTAATCTTCCGTCTTGGTTGTTCTTGTCCTCGTTTGAGGCATTGCGTAAGGACCTAATTAGTAATTATCACATAGATTCATTATTGCACATGGGACGTGGTATTTTCGGTATTGATTGGGGCTCTACAGCTTTTGTCGTGACCAAAATAAAATCAAGGACAAAAGGTATATATTTTAAACTACATGAACGTAATTTCCAGCATATCTATTTTACTCATATCGGACAACTTTTCTTACAAGTACAGAAGAATCACGAATTAAAATATGACTTTACTACTTACCGCGATGAAGATGTGACAAATATAAATGTTTACACTTTTAAGCATTCAGATAATGGTCTTAAACTATATTTTGAAGCAAATCAATCTGATTTCAAGAAAATTCCGGGATGCCCTATTGGATATTGGGTTTCACCCAATATTTTAAGAATATTTACATCAAATCTCGCATTGTCAGCAGTTGCTAGCCCCTGCGTTGGGCTGCAAACT
>URWP01000182.1 GCA_900551645.1 uncultured Bacteroides sp. | reverse complement strand
GCGAGCCACTTTCATTAAACTGATTATACGCTTCCCTCAAATCGGCATCTAACTTAGCATAAATAGTTTCCTGTGAATCAAATACCGGAGTAAAATTTTCCTCACCTGCCTGAAATGCTTCTGTGTAAGGAAGTGGCCCTAGAGCATCTGTAAGGTGCATATAGATGAATCCCATCAATGTACGTGCAACCGCAATCTGATTGGCATTATCACCAAACTGCACAATGGCAGGTTTACCTTTTTCAGTCTCATCACTATTAAAGTCAATAATCTTCTGGCAGTTCTTCAACGGATAAAGATAATAAGAACTTGTACTCATAGTAGGTCCGCCAAACGCACCATACTGATTATTATTTTTCTCGGACATATACCCCGGATACATTTGCGTCCACGGGTAATAATAATTTGAGTTCATAGAGAAGTATTTCACATAAGTACAAGCGTATGTAAACAACATACCAGTATTAGCCTCCGACGTTTCATTGGGATCTTTGTTAATATCGCCAAAGTCAGTCATATCACATGCTGTGAATGTTGCTGCAAAACTCAGAGATAAAAATAATAATTTAATATATTTCATAATGATTCTTCATTTTATGGTTTAAAAAGCAAGATTAACGGTAAAACCTATCGAACGGGTTGCAGCGGCATTACCACCCTCAAAATATCCCATACCAATTTCAGACACATCCACATTAGGACAAGCTGAGTAGATCAACCATGGATTGGAAGCATTAATTGCCACACTGGCACGACTCAGGCCGATATTTAGTTTCTTCAAAGTCTGTGACGGGAAAACATACGACAATGACACTTCACGAAGTTTCACGTAAGTACGGTCATACACCCATTCTTCCCATACACGGGAAGCTGTGGTATAATATAGTTTAGCATTGACATAGGTATCTACCTTATTGCCATTCTGATCCACACCAGTCATGTGGATACCACCACCTTTGCTTACCGGTTCACGAACATTGACGCCACGGTCATTAAGCTCAGCTGTTTTATCAAGAATACCGCTATTGCTACCCCACATATTAGTATAGGATACAATCTGTCCGCCTACAGAGAAATCAATATTAGCCGACAGACGGAAATTCTTAAAACTGATACTAGTATTAAAACCACCAGTGAAATCCGGATGGAAGTTACCCAGTTCATCTAGTGTATTCTGATTGTAAGTAGGTACATATTCACCACCATACAACGCCTTCTGCGAAGCACTCAATTCATGGAAGATTATATTGCCATTGTCATCACGTTCCCATGTATTACCGGTTATCACACCAAGTGATTTACCAACCATAGCATAATTATACAAACGAGTTGTGAATGAAGTCCAATAAATAGAATAAGAATCCACTCCATCAGCTAGTTCCACCAGTTTATTACTATTCTTCGCTATATTGAAATTCATTTCCCATTTCCAGTTCTTAGTGGAAACAGGCATCCCGCCCAAACTCAATTCAACACCCCGATTACGAATTAAACCAGCATTCATCTTACGAGTGGAATACCCCGATTGCGGAGCAGAGGTTACGGAGATTATCTGATCTTTGTCATCCCGGGTATAATAGTTGAAATCACCCCATAAACGATTATTGAACAAACGGAATTCCGTACCTATTTCATACGAAGTGGAAATAGACGGCTCGATATTATAATTTTTCTGAGAAGAAGGTTCATACATTGTAACATGTGAACCATAACTGGTATCCAGCGAATAAGTAGGATAAATATTGTAAGCATTGAGCGTAGTACCTACTTGAGCCGCACTAGCACGCAGTTTCCAAAAGTTCAGCCATTCTGCATTCACCCATTTGTGAGCAAGGACAGAAGCGGAAAGGCCACCATACCAATAGCTGTTATGATTAGGACTCAATGTGGAAGACATATCGTTACGAACAGAAGCGTCAAGAAAATAAGTATCATCCCAGCCCATGGTAGCTGTGGCATAAACACTACGTTCTTTGTAATGTGTTTTCTCATTATAGGCTAAAGCAATAGTACCCGATGAAGCAGCCAAATTATAGTAATCGTCCAAAGACAAATCATAATTCGTATTGGTGTATGCATATAAATTATCGTACGTATAATCACGTGCTTCTGCAAAAAGAGCTGCGTCTACCGTTAGTTTATCTTTAAAAAATGATTGTCCCCAAGTTAAACGTCCTTGTACGGTCAAATCAATCAAACTGCTTTGATCCTGACGATAATTTGACCGGAAATTAATAGATCCTGAAGGGCGTTCTCGTTCCAATTTGTAACCACGTATGTTACCATTTACGCGTACCCCTGCCTTCAAGTTATAAGGAAGGTCCACAGACACATCACCACTGAATACATTCCATTGATAAATGGTGCGATGATTATATTCATGAAATAAAGCATACGGATTATCATGGAATGCAGCACTTTGATTATTCACACTGTTGATATTCCATGTCCTCCATGATCCGTCCGGACGTTTATAGTCCTTATAATCTTTTAAATTGACATTGGTCTGTCCCCATTGGGTATATTCCTGCAAAACGGTACGTGAACCGTTATATCCACTTTCGGCAGCATTATGATCCTGACGATAAGTATATTTATAATCCAATGACACATTCATCCACGGTGTGGGTTTGAAATTTGTCTTGAACCCTAAGAAACGGCGAATAGCATCCGAATTGGGCTGCACACCAGTACGATAGCTATTGGTGAAAGAAACACGGGTATTAAAATCTTTCACACTCTTTGAAAACGAAACGTTGGTTGTATTGGTTACACCAGTCCGATAAAGATCTCTCAAATCCAATCCATGTTGCCAAGTGGCTGGTTTTCCATAATGACCACTGGTTTCGTCTAATGACAACGGAGTGACATATTTCACAGCCGGATCGTATGCAGCTCCCCAAGAAGTGTCCTCATTATAATCGTACACATAAGCACCTTGCAAACCGGGAATATCACCACTATACAAATCATAAATATCCTGAGCCCTGTTACCTTTTTCCGTACCTCCATATCCTCCACCACCATACAGCTTCTGCATATTGAAATGATTATAGTAAGTTTCGGCCTGCAATGTATGACTTACTTCAAGCAACCCTTTCTCACTTTGTCCCGCCTTAGTAGTTATGATGATAGCACCTGCACCACCACGCGAACCATAAAGGGCAGTAGCCGCGGGACCTTTCAATACGTTTATGCTTTCCACATCATCCATATTGATAGAGTTTTTGTTAGTGATAGCACCATCTACCACATAAATAACGTGAGTTCGAAATAAAATCAAAAAATAGCAAGTTGTCCGTCATTGACAAACTTTACGTCAATGGCGGGCTTCTTTTCAAAAAAGCAGTATGCCGCGATAGCCGACAAGGAGTTGGCTATAAAGTTACTGAATGAACGATGTCTTGAGTGTTCAATCTGTGCGATGTTCTTCAGTTCGTCATTGACCGTTTCAATCAAGGCTCTTTTTCTTAGCAAAATCTTGTCGGCAATACTCATCAGTGAGTTCCTCATATTATTTTTAACTTTAGTAACAAGTTGTATGCCATTAAGGAAAAGGTTTTCAAACAGAGCCTGACCTATATATCCCTTGTCTGCACATAGTTTTCCTTTGATGTTTTCCAGAAACCTACCCTGTTTCAACGGTTCCCGGTCATCCACGTTTCCAGGCGTGAACATGAAATTGAGGATTTCACCCTTGTCATTGATTATCAGATGCAGCTTGAATCCGAAGAACCATCCCATAGAACATCTTCCACGCTCGGCAAGCCCTTCAAATGTCTTATGAATCAAGATTCTTTGGTTACGACATACACATAAGGGAGTGGAATCAACGAAACTGATGCCGGTACAAGTTCCCAGCAGTACTCTTTTGATGAATATGGTCATGGGAAGCAATACTTCCTTCTCCAGTTCCACAAAACGGTTATAAGAAACCTGACGAGGAAAAAGGTGTTTCAGATGTTTACAGACATACTCCTTGTAGTAATGCTTGAAACAACGGAAACCACCGGAGTGAAACAGGATTAGAATAACCATAATCTCTGCATCACTCATACGGTTGGGTTTGTTACGATGCATGGTCTTCATATCCTTAATCATATATTTTTCCTGTTGCAATGTAAATTCCTTGCAAAAATCATCGGCCATACAATAAATCTCTGTAACTTTAGACTCTGGAAACATAGTGGTAATCGTTTAAATGTTATAATTCAGCACTATAAATTTAATACTTTTATCGCTATGTTTCTAATTATAAGTGAAATATATTTATTCTTATTTCGAACTCACGTTAAATAGGTTCATTGGCCGGATTATCCGACTGGGACGAAGAAGGAATGGAACCTGCACCACGCAAAATAATAGTACCTGCATCAAAACCAGAACTGGCACCACCTATAAAACGTGCTCCCGACACTTTACCGGCCATAGCATTACCCAAATCGGTCTGTCGTGAAATAGTTAGATCCTCACCTGCCACCTTTTGTGTAGAATAACCCAACGCTTTTTGTTTACGGTTCAATCCTTGAGCAGTTACAACCACTTCATCCAACACTTTTGTGTCCGACTTCATTGTTACAGTAATAGTACCACGCTGAATTCCAACTCGCTGAGTAATCATACCCAGATAAGAAACAATCAGCGCTTTGGCATCTGTAGGAATATTATTGATAGCAAACTTGCCATCCACATCCGTAATTGCTCCCATAGTAGTCCCTTCCACTAAAACAGACGCACCTATTATCGGCTCACCATCATCCGCAGAAGTTACAACTCCTGCAACTGTTTTAGGCGCTTGAGCCATAGAGAAGCCGATACCCAACCACAGACAAGCTAGTAACATTAACACTTTTTCTTTCATACTCACTCTCTTTTAATTAAACATTATCCAAGTTCTTTTGGAACTTAGTTCTATAAAAGAGGAAAGTACAAGAATTCATTTCTTATAAAAAACGCCTAAATATTAGTCGTTCCAAACGATATTCAACTGTTAAAAGAGTAATTTCACACAAAGGATAAATAGTTAAAGAAATAAAAAAAACAAGATACTTTATTTGGAACAAGATATCTGAAGAAGAAAATGATTATCTTGACAATTTTCATGTATTTCACATCATTTTATACTAAAAATAAAATAATTACCTTGCATCTAACAAATATCACAACTAAACAATACTTATGAATAAAAAAATATCATAGACAAAAAATAATAGACTTATTCTTTTATTTTTGATAAAATTTTATATCTTTGCAATATTATTAATAAAATGAGTTCCAAAAGAACTTATGCTTACCGTTCTCCTCTATTCATTAAGTCCACCATACTTATATTATTTCCCCCTTTTACTTGATACACAATATATTATGAATATTTTTTTAGTCACTTTCTACTTATACTCTACCATTAGCATAATCAGCACTCTAAAAATCAGGCTATTATCTATTTAATATTCTATTTATTTTCTACTTATATGAACCATAAAACGATCAATCGTTTTCTTTATTACACAATTACAGTATTTATCAATCTACTAAATTCTAATCGGTCAAACTCGCAGGCGCGCCCCAATAAAGGCTAACAGTTGGTATAGCCTTCCAACTGACATACGCATATCAGCTAATATTTGCCATATTGGATGCCCTATCACACCATAATCACAGTACCCTACTATCTTATCTCCTATCCCTCACTGCTGCAAAGCTTCAACTGATCC
>URWP01000181.1 GCA_900551645.1 uncultured Bacteroides sp. | reverse complement strand
ACATTCGGCCGTCCAGGACACATTAACCCACTGTATGCCCAAGACAAGGGGGTACTCAGACGTGCCGGTCATACAGAAGCTGCTGTCGATTTAGCACGTCTTTCCGGACTGTATCCGGCTGCAGCCTTAATGGAAATCATGAATGAAGACGGAACCATGGCCCGTCTTCCGGAACTGCACAAATTTGCTCAGGAATACAACCTGAAGCTGATTTCCATAGCACAACTGATTGCTTACCGTCTGAAACAGGAATCCTTGGTAGAAAAGGGAGTAGAAGTCGATATGCCGACTGAGTACGGACATTTCCGACTGATACCATTCCGCCAGAAAAGCAACGGCTTGGAACATGTTGCCCTTATTAAAGGGAATTTCGAAGAAGATGAGCCATTGCTGGTACGTGTACACTCATCGTGTGCAACAGGAGACATTTTCGGTTCTATGCGTTGTGACTGTGGAGAACAATTACACAAAGCAATGGAAATGATTGATAAAGAAGGGAAAGGAGCACTTATCTATCTGAATCAGGAAGGAAGAGGTATCGGACTGATGGAGAAAATGAGAGCTTATAAACTTCAGGAAGAAGGTATGGATACGGTAGACGCCAACCTATGCTTGGGACATCAGGCAGATGAACGCGATTATGGAGTCGGAGCACAGATTCTGCGTGAAATAGGTATCCATAAGATGCGTCTGATCACCAACAATCCGGTAAAACGTGTCGGACTGGAAGCTTACGGCCTGGAAATTGTAGAAATTGTACCTATTGAAGTTACCCCAAATCCTTACAACGAACGTTATCTGCATACCAAAAAAGAGCGTATGGGACATACGTTGCATTTTAACCGATAATATTTTACAGAACCGTCGCCTTCTATCCGAAGCCGACGGTTCATAATTCATCACCCTTTTATTAGAAATTAAATTATTATGGAAAGAAGTAACGAACTGATTAAGAATTATGCCCAATCGGCCTCTGCTACCCTGTTCCGTCGTGTGTATCTCTGGATGACACTTGCCTTGACCATCACAGGCTTCGTGGCCCTCTATGTAGCACGTTCCTATACCCTTCTGGAAATGATGTTTCAAAACCAGTTCATGTTTTGGGGCATACTGATTGCAGAACTGGCCCTCGTCGTATACATGTCTGCCCGTATATACCGTATCTCTTTTACTACGGCTACCCTACTCTTCATCGCATACGCTGTACTGAACGGAATTACGATGGCTACTTTGTTTGTCGTATATACAGCAAGCTCCATCGCCTCTACCTTTTTCATTACTGCAGGCACATTCGGTGCTATGGCATTGATAGGTAGCTTTACCCGTAAAGACCTGACCAAACTCGGAAGTATCTGTATCATGGGAGTTATCGGACTGATTATTGCCTCTCTGGTAAATCTGTTCCTCCACAGTTCCATGATGACTCTGATCATCTCCTACATCGGCGTCCTGCTGTTTGTCGGGTTAACTGCTTATGATGCACAGAAAATCAAGAGACTGCTTTCACAAGATGGAATCGAAGTGAACGACAATACCCAGAAAATTGCTTTATTAGGAGCTTTGACCTTGTATCTGGATTTCATCAACCTATTCATCTATCTCTTGCGCATCTTTGGAGACAGAAAGTAACAGAAGCAGGTATTTCACTTGCTTAATACCTTTTTCGAAGCTAATTTCTTTTATATTTGAAAGAAATTAGCTTCTTTTGCAAAATAAAACTCAACCTAATAATTAGAAGACAATGAACCAACTCTCAGATCGTTTGAACAGCCTGTCGCCATCGGCTACACTGGCTATGTCTCAAAAAAGTAGTGAACTTAAAGCACAAGGTGTTGATGTTATTAATCTTAGCGTAGGCGAACCGGATTTCAATACGCCCGACCACATCAAGGAAGCTGCCAAGAAAGCTATCGACGAGAACTACTCTCGCTATTCTCCTGTAGCCGGATATCCGGCTCTGCGCAATGCGATCGTTGCCAAACTGAAAAACGAAAACGGTCTGGAATACACTGCTGCCCAAATCAGCTGTGCCAATGGTGCCAAACAGTCTGTCTGCAACACCATCATGGCTTTGATTAACAAAGGGGATGAAGTCATTGTTCCGGCACCTTATTGGGTAAGCTATCCGGAAATGGTCAAGCTGGCAGAAGGTACTCCAGTCATTGTACGTGCCGGTATCGACCAGGATTTCAAAATCACTCCGGCCCAACTGGAAGCAGCCATTACTCCAAACACACGTGCACTGATTCTCTGCTCTCCATCTAACCCGACAGGTTCTGTTTATACACAGGAAGAACTGGCCGGACTGGCTGCTGTATTGGCAAAACACGAACGTGTTATCGTTATCGCTGACGAAATCTACGAACACATCAACTACATCGGCAAACATCAGAGTATCGCTCAGTTTGCTGAAATCAAAGATCGTGTAGTTATCGTAAACGGAGTTTCTAAGGCATATGCCATGACCGGATGGCGTATCGGTTTCATTGCCGGTCCGGAATGGATTGTTAAAGGAGTAAACAAACTGCAAGGTCAATATACTTCAGGTCCTTGTTCCGTATCACAAAAGGCAGCCGAAGCTGCTTACACTGGAACTCAGGCTCCGGTAGAAGAAATGCGTCAGGCTTTTGAACGCCGCCGTGACCTGATTGTCAAACTGGCTAAGGAAATTCCGGGATTCGAAGTAAATTTCCCGCAAGGTGCTTTCTACCTGTTCCCGAAATGTGATTCTTTCTTCGGTAAGAAAGACGGTGACCGCATTATCAACAACGCTGACGACCTGGCCATGTACCTGCTGGAAGTAGGCCATGTAGCTTGTGTAGGCGGTACTTCATTCGGAGCTCCTGAATGCATCCGCATGAGTTATGCCACTTCCGATGAAAACATCGTAGAAGCAATGCGCCGCATCAAAGAGACATTGGCACGTCTGAGCTGATCATCTTTCAAACGATACATAAAAACAAAAGCCGTCTCAAAACTTGGATTACCAAGGATGAGACGGCTTTTGTTTTAAAGACAGTTTAAATCACATTTCAAACAGTCTGCAAACGATTTTTATAAATCCAACTTCAATTTTCCATCGGACAGAAGTACCGTATATTCTCCGCCTGCTTCAGTGTCAAATTCCAGTCTATTTCCTTTATAATACAAGACACAAGGAACTCCGGAACCCGAACGGACAACAGCTTTGGTCAGATTATTATCCTGCCAATATAAATCCACAACAAAGTTTCCACGTGCACGTATACCGGTAAGTTTCCCTTCGTGCCATACATCCGGAAGTGCCGGAAGCAGATGGATGAATCCCATGTGACTCTGAAGCAACATTTCTGTCACGCCGGCTGTACCTCCAAAGTTTCCGTCAATCTGAAAAGGCGGATGAGAGTCCCACAGATTCTCATTCGTGCCGTTCTTCAACAGATTTCCATAAAGCGTATAAGAGCGGTTACCGTCATGCAGACGTGCCCACTGGTTAAGCTTCCACCCCATACTCCAGCCGGTAGCCCCGTCTCCCCGATGTTCCAAGACTACCCGCGAAGCTTTTGCCAGCTCAGGTGTCGTTACCGGCGATACCGTATGTCCCGGATGCAGTCCGAACAGGTGGTTCACATGCCGGTGTTCATCCGAAGAGTCATCGATATCCTTCGACCACTCCATCAGCTGACCGTAACGTCCTATTTTGTACGGAGCAATACCCGCCAAAACCTTTTCCCATTCCTGCCGTTCTTCTTCATCTATCCCTAACACTTTGCTAGCCTCAATGGCATCCAACAGAATCTCCCGGATAACCGCATGAGCAAAAGTAGTTCCTTCATCTATCGGACCATGTTCGGGCGAAGTAGAAGGAGCCGCCGTATAGGTGCCGTCCGGTTTATGCCACAAATAGTCTACCGCAAATCGGGCACTTCCCTTGATAAGCTCATAACCTACCGAACGCAGAAAATCCACATCACGGGTATAATCATAGTAATTCCATACATGAGTAGAAAGCCAAGGACCAGCTACCGGCGAAAAATTCCACGACATATCCTTATCCCTTAACGGAGTAGTAAAGCCGAAAATATTGGAAGAAATAGAAGTAGTCCATCCACGTGCACCGAAATAGGATTTCGCCGTTACAGCGCCTGGCTTCAGTTGCGTCCATATGAAATCAATCAATGGCAGTTCACATTCGGCCAGATTTGTCGGACAGGCAGGCCAATAATTCATCTGAATATTGATGTTGTTGTGATAATCTACACGCCATGGCCCATCTACATTATTATGCCAGATTCCCTGAAGATTGGCCGGCAGATTTCCCGGTCTGGAACTGGAAATCAGCAGGTAACGGCCGAACTGGTAGTACAACGTCTCCAATCCATAATCCGGAGCCCCCGTACGGTATCTTTCCAAACGCTTCGGAGTAGATAGTTTCTCTAAATCCGCAGCACTGCTATAGGAAGTATTCAGTTCAAATTCTGTACGTCCAAACAAGGAAATATAATCTTTATAATGTCTGTCCAATAATTCGTCATATCCATACAATGCGGCCTGACGAATCCATTGTTCCGTTGTCTGCAAAGGCTTTACTCCTACATAAGCCTTAGGGTCTGTAAAGTCCGGATCAAAGTTCATCCGATAGTCCGTATCTGCCGAAACAATAAACATCACCTCATCGGCATTCTCCACATGGATAGCCCCGTTCCCATCGGTCCAGGACTTACCACCCTCAGTAACCGCCTTCACACGGACAGCATATTCCATCTTGTTGTTATCCAATCTGGCCGAATAACAGAACTCACCTTTCTGTTTCCGGATATATTTACCCGTAGATACCGGATTTGGCAAATACGAAAATACCAGATTCTGCCTGCCAGCTTCCGACGCTTTAAAGCGGATAACCATCACATTATCCGGATAAGACGTAAAATACGTACGGGTATATCTTATTCCATCGGATATGAAATCTACATTAACCAACGCAGAATCGAGAGAAAGCGTCCTGCTATAACCGGTTACATCAGTATCGGCCAGTCCGGTAGTTATACGGAATTCTCCACAGGTAGTGAAACTACCAAACCTGGAAGGCTCTTCATCAGCGGAACCATAAGGAACCGTACTGTTGAAATTATTTTGAGTCAGTTCTGTAGCCTTTTGTGTATCACCGTCTTGAAATGCCTGTCGGATATCCTTCAGGACATGAGCCGATTCCTTGTTCACATTCCAATAATAAGCCGCCCCTTTCGAAGTGTTCGGTCCTCCCCGCCATAACGATTTTTCATTAAAAGTAATACGTTCAGCGCTGATAGAACCATAAATATTGGCTCCGATACTTCCATTGCCTATCGGCAAGGTGGTGTGTTCCCAGTGTTTGTCTAAATTTTCCCCCGTATCTCCTGCCGATACCGATGCATTTTTCCCACCCCATGCAGGAGTTTCGGCCAATGGATTAGGTACATCAAATTTAATCTGGTGCTGTGCATACAAATCCGGAAATAACAGACAAGCCATCATTCCAAGTAAATTCATCTTTTTCATCGTATATATCTGTTGTTTTTCATGTGTACTGAAGGATTCAGATTCTCAGTATTTTTGTAACTTAGCAAAGAAAAAACATTCAACTCCGTAAAGATACAAATGAAAAACGAATTATTGCAATCACTCCCCAAGGAAAAACTGATACAGCTGATTGAAGATTATTCAAAGAACTGGCTGGCTATGGACGGCGTGTGGTTCCAGTC
>URWP01000180.1 GCA_900551645.1 uncultured Bacteroides sp. | reverse complement strand
AAAGCAGGTGCGCTAACCGGACTGCGCTACACCCCGAGGTCTTTTTTCAAAAGCGATGCAAAGGTAAGTCTTAAATTTGAAACATGCAAATCATCAGGTATTTTTTTTACATAAAATCGATTATAACACAAAACCAAATAAACTAAACAATGAAACAAACCAGCCCATCTTGTCTGGGGCTAACCATGGCTAGTTTATCCTAAGTACTTTAACTGCAACCAGTAAACTTCATAATAATACAAGTACCCTGCAATGTCAAATAAAAATACGCAAAAGGCTGCTCAGGAATTCCCTGGCAGCCTTTTTACGTCTTATATCTTGAGAGGCATTTATTCTACATAAAGTACCAACCCCTTCAAATACTCTCCTTCCGGATGATAGATATTCACCGGATGATCACCCGGCTGGGTCAATTGGTGCAGGATGCGCACACTTCGTCCACTCTGTGCAGCCGCCGTAAAGACAGCATTACGGAAATCCTGCTTGCTAACTACCTGTGAACAAGAGAAAGTAAACAAGATACCTCCTGAACGGATTTTCTCGAACGCCTTTGCATTTAATTTGGTATAGCCACGTAATGCGTTCCGCAACGCATCACGATGTTTGGCAAATGCGGGTGGATCCAAAATTATCAGATCGTATTGGTCACCCATACGGTCAAGATATTTGAACGCATCCTCAGCATAAGCCTGATGGCGGTTATCTCCCGGAAAATTCAGCTTAACGTTTTCATTCGTCAAATCAATAGCTTTAGCCGAACTATCAACAGAATGCACCAACTTGGCCCCTCCACGCATGGCATAGAATGAAAAACCTCCAGTATAACAGAACATGTTCAACACACTTCTTCCACGAGCATAACGCTCCAACAAGGCACGGTTTTCACGCTGATCAACAAAAAAACCGGTTTTTTGTCCTTTCAACCAGTCTACGTGAAACAGCAGGCCATTTTCCATCGCCACATTTTCAGGGCTCCCTCCTTTCAGAAAGCCATTCTCTGTAGCCACCAGATCAGCTTTATAAGGCAGAGTAGTCTCACTTTTATAATAAATATGCTGTACCACATCTCCCATCACTTCAGCCAAAGCATCAGCAATTACCAACCGGTCCATATGCATACCTGCCGAATGAGCCTGCATAACCGCAGTATGATCATATACATCGATAATCAGCCCCGGCAAGTTATCTCCTTCACCATGAACCAGGCGATAGGTATTATTTTTCGGATTACCGATTAATCCCAGTGCCACACGCAAATCTTTTGCTACCTGCAACCGACGCTTCCAGAAATCCGCATCAATGGTCTCTTGCTTGAAAGACAATACACGTACCGCGATACTGCCAATCTGGTAATGCCCACAAGCAATAAATTCTTTTTTGGAGGTATAGACATCTACTACCTCCCCTTCTTCCGGTTCACCTTCCACCCTCGCCAAGGCTCCGGAAAAGACCCAAGGATGGAACCGGCGGAGTGAATCCTCCTTACCCGGTTTAAGAAATACTTTTTTATAAGCCATATATAACTATAGGTAAATAATCATTTCAGTCCAAACCTTCACTGCCAGCAGCCGAAACTGAATCCTCTATTTTTTCGATAACGTAATTTCCCGAAGCACGTAAATCCTCCAAGTATTCGTAAATACGGACACAAGCCCAAGCATCCGTAGCCGCATATAACTGCTGACCTTCGGTTAACGTATCAGCCTCCCAATTGGACAAGCGCTGGTTCTTCGAAATCTTTTCGCCAAAAAGCAAGGCATATATTTTCTGCAAACTCATCTCCTCAATACCGAAACGAGGAACATAGTCCTGCAGTTCAATCCAGTTTCCCACCCGCAAATCTTTTTGGTTTCTCCGACGAAGCATAGCAAAATCATCCTTCAGTGAAAGACCTACCTTCAGTACATCGTTCAGCAGGAAATCCTCCAAAAAGTCAGGTAAGCCCAAGCTGTTCAACCGGAACAGGAAACATGTATCATGCGTAGACACTTGTAACAAAGCAACCTTATTGACCGATCCCTTACGAAAAGAAGGGCGTGTCTCTGTATCCACTCCAACTATGGTACAGGTGTTTAAATAGTCAACCGCTTTCCGTGCCTCGGCCTCTGTATAAATAACAAAGATACGACCCGGAAAAGTAACTTTCGGGAGCTCCGCTATTTTCTTCTTATCAATCTTGTTCTTCAATAAAATCATGATTCATCCTGCTTTAAGGTTCATCCTCGCCCATATCCAGCCCTTCATACAACTCTTCTTCAGTACAGGTATCCTCGAAAATATCTCCCGACTCATCTGCTTCTTCCCAAGATGCGTGCCGGTTGTATTTCAATTCATGCAAAGGACGCATCACATTCACCAACCGCTGTCCCCAATACTCGGCGAATCGTTCCCGGCATGCGACCAATGCATCATTCATGGTCTGAGACAATCCCAACTGATAGACACAAATAAAATCTTTCAATACCTGATAAATATCTGCCAAGCTTTCAGAAATCTCCTGACGGATAGGAGTATCACTGTATGCCATATCTTCAAGGAACACTTCCAGATAATCGTCTCCATCTCCCAGCAAGGCCGCTATTTCAGAACGGAGCTGATTGTAATCCGCCTCTGTCACAAACGTTTCAAGGTCATCATCCTCCAACCGCTCACAAGCTGGGAGCAAAGAAGCCTTCAAATAAAGCAACGGCAACACCTTCAACAACTTATCTACAAAGTCACTACGCTTTTGCAAAGAAGTCCGTTCCAGGAATCCACATAATTCAGCCGCTACAGTCACAAATTCAACGGTATTCTTATCAAAGATGGGTTGTATACTTTTTTCCATAATTAAGCATAATAGGCAGGCAAAGATACGAAAAAAATTTTTCATTTTTAGTTTTATTCGTACATTTGCATGATTCTATCTGATAAAATATATAACGACTATGATAAAGAAAAAGAAAGAGACAAAGGCCTCAGAAACCCATGAAGAAAGCCTTTTCTCCAAAGAAAAAATTATCACCGCCATAAAAGGTGAAAGTATCCATTTCGCCTTCGGGTTACTAATGGTGATTTTCGGTGTATATCTTCTACTGGCCTTCACATCATTCTTCTTTACCGGAGGAGCAGACCAAAGCCTGCTGGAGCATCCGGAAGCTGGAGAATTATTACGGACGAACAACCAAATACAGAATGTGGCAGGACCACGGGGTGCCCAATTAGCTCAATTCCTTATCAACGACTGTTTCGGAATACCAGCGTATGCCATTGTTGTGTTCCTGATTGTAGCTGGCATGAGTCTGATAAAGGCTTACCAGTTTAACCTGCTGAAGTGGTTTATCGGTTGTAGCATCGTCATGATATGGCTGTCTTTAACCTTAGCCTTTGGAGTACAACCGTTCCTGACCGATTCTTTCATTTATCCGGGAGGTTTGCACGGATACAATGCCTGTCTATGGATTTCGTCACAGATAGGGAAACCGGGAATGTTTCTGCTGCTATTAGTCACCGCTATTTTGTTCGCTCTATTGCTGACTCGCAAAACCATTTGGGTAGTCCGCAAGGCGCTTCGTCCTGATTGGTCGCGCTTCAAGCGTAAAGAAAAAGTACAACCGGAAGAAACGGAAAATTCCGGGAACGATTCCATAAAAGCCGAATCAACCCAAGCTGTCGGAGAATCTGAACTGAAACAGCCGGATGAACGACATACGTTCTCTCAATCCACAGTTGCTGAAGAAGAAAATGCAGAAGAGCCATCGGAAGATACAACAGTCTGCCCTTTTGAAGAAGAAGAAGAGGATGAAAAACCGTCTTATCTTCATTCCTTCCACCAAGATGCTCCCCATGACGCACGAACAGTTGAACTGGAACCTACCATTACCCAACCGGCAGATTCCAGACCAACCGTAACTGTAGAAACCACCTCCCAAATATCAGAGCCATCGTTTGAAATCAGTGATGAAACACACGAAGACGACGAATTATTACGTGGAGATTTAACCCAACCATATAACCCACGACTGGATCTGGAACATTATCAGTTTCCGACCCTCGACCTGCTGAAAAATTATGATGACAATATACCAGCCATCGACATGGAAGAACAGAACGCCAACAAGGACCGCATCATCAAAGTACTGCGCAGCTTCGGCATTGAGATTTCTTCTATCAAGGCCAGTGTAGGTCCCACCATTACCCTCTATGAAATTACTCCGGCTGAAGGGGTACGTATCTCCAAAATCCGTAACCTGGAGGATGACATTGCCCTTAGCCTTTCAGCCTTGGGTATCCGTATCATTGCTCCGATTCCAGGAAAAGGCACCATCGGTATCGAAGTACCGAATGCCAATCCGCATATTGTCCCGATGAGTTCAATATTAGCCAGCCGGAAATTTCAGGAAACGACATTCGACCTACCGGTTGCTTTGGGTAAAACCATAACCAACGAAGTATTTATGGTAGATCTGGCTAAAGCGCCCCATATGCTGGTAGCCGGTGCAACCGGTCAAGGTAAATCTGTAGGCTTGAATGCCATCGTAACATCGCTACTTTATAAAAAACACCCGAGCGAACTGAAGTTTGTTATTATTGACCCGAAGAAAGTGGAATTCGCCATCTATGCACCGATAGAGCGTCACTTCCTGGCCAAACTTCCCGACGGTGAGGATGCCATCATTACAGATGTCACCAAGGTAGTACAGACCTTGAATTCCTTGTGTGTGGAAATGGATACACGTTACGACCTGCTCCGTAAAGCCGGTTGCCGAAACATCAAGGAATATAACCAGAAATTCATCAACCGCCAGTTGAACCCAGAAAAAGGACATCGTTTTTTGCCTTACATAGTCATCATCATCGATGAGTTCGGCGATTTGATCATGACTGCCGGTAAAGACGTAGAACTCCCGATCTGCCGTATCGCCCAATTGGCACGTGCTGTAGGTATTCACGCCATCATCGCTACCCAGCGTCCGACAACCAACATCATCACCGGTACTATCAAAGCGAACTTCCCGGCCCGTGTAGCTTTCAAGGTTGCTTCCATGATGGACTCACGTACCATTCTGGACCGCCCGGGAGCTCAACAACTCATCGGTAAAGGTGATATGCTCTACTTGCAGGGCAATGACCCTGTACGTGTACAGTGCGCGTTTGTTGATACGCCGGAAGTGGAACGGATTGCAGACTTTATCAGCAAGCAGCAGGGTTATCCTACCGCTTTCATGTTACCGGAATACGTAGATGAAAACAGCGACTCAGGTAGTGTAGCCGATGTAGACATGAATCGTCTGGACCCGCTGTTTGAAGAAGCAGCCCGCTTACTGATTTATCATCAGCAAGGCTCTACTTCACTGATTCAACGTAAGTTCTCTATCGGATATAACCGTGCCGGACGTATCATGGACCAGTTGGAAAAAGCGGGTATCGTCGGTCCTACTAACGGAAGCAAGGCACGCGAAGTCCTCTGCATGGACGAGAACGATCTGGATATGCGCATGAAAGGGTTGAAGGAGTAACTCTCCCCTACCCTTTCTTCCCCACAAAAACTGAAGATCAGGTAACTGAATAAAACAAAAACTCAATCAAGACATTAACCCAAACCAAAGAGTTATGAAACGAATGTATCTGATAGGAATTCTGTGGCTTTCCGCCCTCACGGCAACCTATGCCCAACAGGAAACAAGAGCCAAGAAATTACTTGACCAAACTACTGAAGTATACCAGAACGCAGGCGGTATAAGTATCCA
>URWP01000179.1 GCA_900551645.1 uncultured Bacteroides sp. | reverse complement strand
TGCAGCTTTCTATCCAGGATTGAATATTACTGGTATGGCTGGATGGACCAACGGATCGGGAATTTCTGTAGCGAATCCGGGAGAGTTCATGTTACAGGCATTGGCTTCGTTGGCACAGCCGATTTTCAACAATGGTAAATTGGTTGCTAATCTGAAAGTGTCGAAAGCTGAAGAGAAGATTGCACAGATGAATTATCAGCAGACTATTCTGGAAGCCGGGAAGGAAGTCAGTGATGCACTGTATCTGTTCGATACCCAGAACAGAAAACTGATAGAGGACCGTGGACAGGTAGAACAGTTGGATAAGGCTGTAACCTATACCAAGGCTTTGTTCCAAAGCGGTGAAGCTACTTATCTGGAAATCTTGACTGCCCAACAGAATCTGTTGAGTGCTCAGCTGACGGAAGTTTCCGATAATTTCCAACGCATTCAGGCTGTGGTGAGTCTGTACAGTGCTTTAGGAGGTGGCAGAGAGTAATAACCTTAAATTTAAATACAAGAAAGCTTATGATTAGTCCTTTGGCTTATGTTGACCCCTCTGCAAAGATCGGTAACAATGTAACAATTCATCCGTTTGCCTATGTTGACAAGAATGTCGAGATAGGCGATGACAATGTCATCATGCCTTATGCCAGTTTGATGAGTGGTACACGTATGGGAAACGGTAATACCGTTTATCAAGGAGCTGTAGTAGCTGCTGTTCCGCAGGATTTCAATTATACAGGCGATGATACCATTGCCCGTATCGGTAACAATAATGTTATCCGTGAAAATGCTGTCATCATCCGGGGTACGTTTGCCGGTAATGAAACGAAAATCGGTAACGATAACTTTATCATGACAGGAGCGCGTATTTCTCACGATGTAACCATAGGTAACCGCTGTATCATCGGTAATGGTTCTCAAATTTCAGGTAATTGTATCGTTGAGGACTGTGCAATTCTTACTTCGAATGTACTGATGCAGGGAAAAACCCGTTTAGGAGCTTATTCACTGGTACAGGGTGGATGTCGGTTTATCAAAGACATTCCTCCGTTCATTGTAGCGGCTCATGAACCGATTGAGTTCTACAGCATTAATACTGTAGTGTTGGAACATGCCGGATTTCCGGAAACTTTGATTAAGCATATAGCTCAGGCGTATCGAATTCTTTATAAGGCCAATACTTCGCAGCACGATGCATTGCTTCGTATCAAGGAGCAGGTTCCGGGCAGTAAAGAAATTGACCATATCATTGAATTTGTTACTTCATCTAAGTTGGGTCTTATTCATTGATGCGAGATGGCGGTAAAGCGGCTAAAGAAAAATCGTTCAGAGCTTCGGAATCTGGTCTTGAAGCAGGCTGCAAAAGCTTTTTTCAGCCAAGGTATCCGTACGGTTCATATGGATGATATAGCAGCTTCGCTTTCCATCTCGAAACGGACTCTTTACGAACTGTTTCATGATAAGCAGCAACTTTTGTTGGAAGTTCTGTGCTTTCAACGGAATGAAATGCATGCACATATGGAAAAGATTGCTTCCAAGGCTGAAAATGCCTTGGAGGTAATCTTTGCTTTTTATGAAAAGAAATCAAGCGAACTGTGTGAAATGAATCCGGCTTTTTTTCGTGACCTGAAAAGATATCCGGAGGTGCTTGAATTCCTCAGGCAGGAACAGCGAAGTTCTGATAAAGCAGCAGTCGAGCATTTCCGTCAGGGAGTAGAGCAGGGAATTTTTCGTAAAGATATTAATTTCGACATTATTACCAAAGCCATGTCTATGCAATTGGATGTGTTGGTCTATTCGGACTTGACAGACAGTTATCCGTTGACCGAGATATATAGTGAAATAACTATTTTGCATATGAGGGGAATTACGACGGAAAAGGGAGCGTGTATCGTTGATTGTTTTTTGCAGACTGTTCGAGGAAAGAACATGAATTGATTGTATTTTTCACTATCTTTGCAGCCGTCTTTATAAGAATTCGGTATGAAGAATAGAGTTGCTGCAACATTTCTTTTGACTTTATTGGTTGTGGTAGGTTTGGGACTCCTTCATTGGCTTCCCCGTATCGAATTGGCTGGCAAGCAGTTGAGGCGTGTTGACCTTCTGGCTGATTTGCGTCCGGATGTAATACCGGTATTGGCTGATTCAGATACATTTATTTTGCCCAAACCGGTAAAACCGGCTTTTGTTGATACCTGTAAGGCTGGTATGGTTTGTATTGAGGATTATTCTGATTCTACCATGCGAGGGATGAAATCTTTTTATGAAGCGTTGATAAATCGGGCATCATTGGGGCGTCCGGTCCGTATCGCTTATTTTGGTGATTCTTTTATCGAGGCGGACATCATGACGGGCGATTTGCGTACCTTACTCCAACAGAAATTTGGAGGAAGTGGAGTAGGTTATGTCCCTGTCGCTTCTACTTTATCGGGATATCGTCCTACAGTTATACATTCGTTTAATGGATGGAGTAGTCATGCTATTACCGATTCCGTCTTTTTTGATCGTAAACGCCAAGATATATCCAATCATTATTTTATTCCCCGGTCTGGAGCTTCGGTTACATTGAAAGGAAAGCGGAATGGTGACCGTTCTGATTCTTGCAGTATTTCTACCATTTATTTTCTTTCGTCCGACTCGATTCATTTGTCTGCTTCCGTCAATGGAAGTAATGCTGGACATTTTGCGTTTGGTGGTGACAGTCTGATGCAGTCTGCATCGGTTTCAGGAAATATCAAGAGTGTCTGTTGGAAAGTAGAACATTTGGATTCCGTAAATACGGCGACTTTCTATGCGGTTACCATGGACCCGGATGCTGGAATCGTATTAGATAATTTCAGTACTCGTGGTAGTAACGGACAACAGCTTCTTCACATTCCTTCAGCTGTTTTGCGGCGCTATGACCAGTTACGTACCTATGATTTGATAGTGTTACAATACGGACTGAATGTTGCTTCAGAGCAGGGAGTGAATTATTCTTATTATCAGACGGGTATGCAGAAGGTTGTGAATTACCTGAAGAAGGAGTTTCCGCAGGCTTCTATCCTGATAGTAGGGGTCGGCGATCGCGATTATCGTACGGAAAACGGCGAGTTGCGTACGATGCCTGGAGTAAAGAATCTTATTCGTTTCCAGAAAGCATTGGCTGCCGAGACCCATGTGGCATTCTGGAATCTTTTTGAAGCGATGGGAGGAGAAGGAAGTATGGCCGCTCTGGTCCATCAGAGTCCTTCTCTGGCTAATTATGATTACACACATATTAATTTTCGAGGGGGGAAGCACATCGCTAACCTGTTGTTTGAAACGCTTGTGTATGGAAAAGAACAGTATGAAAAGCGGAAGGCCTATGAAATGCATTGACAGCTGGATACTTGGAATACTTCTTTTATGGCTGGTTACGCCGCTTCAGGCTCAGGATGTATTGCCTGAAAAAGCACTGCCAGACAAGAATTCCGGTCCGGTATTCAGTGAACAGACCATGGCCCGTATGTTAGGGCTAATTGATATACAGCCATCAATGCCTCTTGTTTTCCAGCAGACTCAGGAGAATGTGATTTGTGATCCCGAAGGTACACTTGATCCGTTTTGGAATAAGCTGATGCGGATGGAGGGACCGGTCCGTATTGTTCATATCGGCGATTCACATGTTCGGGGACATGTCTTGCCATATGTAGTCCGTAAACAGTTGGAAGCTGAATTCGGGAGTGATGCGGTAGTAGATCAGGTGGTTACTTTTCAGTCGTCCGGTCTGGTCGAAGAGACAGGAGAACGTGGTATTGTTTATCATATGTTAGGTGTGAACGGTGCAACATATGGAACTTATTACAGTCCTGAACGTATATGTGAGATTGCGTCGCTGAATCCGGACTTGATTATTGTATCATTCGGAACAAATGAGGCTCATGCTCCTCATTATACGGCTGAACAGCATACGCGGCAGATGAAAACTTTACTGGATGCCTTGAAACGGGCATGTCCGGAATCTGCATTCCTGCTGACTACCCCCCCAGGAGCTTATAAACGCCAGGGAAGGAAGGGAAGAGTCATCAATCCTCAAACTCCCCAGGTAGTGGCTACAGAACAGGCTTATGCTCAAAACCACCGGATAGCCATCTGGGATATGTATGACATCGTAGGAGGAAAACAACGGGCTTGTCTGAACTGGGTAGCCGGTAATTATTATCAGAAGGATCGTATTCATTTTACTCATCAGGGATATACTGTTCAAGGATTATTGTTACACGAAGCATTGATTAAAGCATATAACAACTATGTGGCAACTCAGTTTACCGGATCTCGAAATTGATTGGAAGAAACTGGCGGACGTATTGACTTACGACCCTCAGCAGCCGATGATTTTCAGCAGTGGGCTTTTTCTTTGGCTGTTTTTAGGATTCAGCCTGGTTTACCTGCTTCTGCAGCGTAAAACCACAGCCAGGCTACTGTTCGTTTCGTTGTTTTCCTACTATTTCTATTATAAGAGCAGTGGGTTTTATTTCTTTTTGTTAGGTATCGTTACGGTGTCCGATTTTCTACTGGCCCGTTGGATGTACCGGACAGAAACCTCCTGGAAGCGCAGGCTGATAGTCTGTTGCAGCCTTTGTATCAATCTGGGCCTGCTTTGTTATTTCAAGTATACCAATTTCTTTTATGAGATGTTGGCACCACTCTGGCACGGAACATATCATCCGTTGGATATTTTCTTGCCTGTGGGTATTTCGTTCTTCACTTTCCAGTCATTGAGTTATACCATCGATGTCTACCGGAAAGACTTGAAACCTCTGTCCAACTTACTGGATTATGTGTTCTATGTATCTTTTTTTCCTCAGCTGGTGGCAGGTCCCATTGTTCGGGCGCGCGATTTTATTCCACAAATCCGTAAGCCGCTGTATGTTTCGGCCGATATGTTCGGCCAGGGAGTCTTCTTTATCGTAAGCGGACTGTTCAAGAAAGCCGTGATTTCCGATTATATCAGTGTGAACTTCGTGGAACGTATTTTCGACAATCCCGGTCTGTATTCCGGGTTAGAGAACCTGTTTGGCGTCTATGGATATGCGTTACAGATATACTGCGATTTTTCCGGTTACAGTGATATGGCTATTGGTATAGCATTATTGTTGGGCTTCCGTTTTCCCATCAACTTTAACTCTCCCTATAAGGCAGATAGTGTGACCGATTTTTGGCATCGTTGGCATATATCTTTATCCACTTGGTTGCGCGATTACTTGTATATCTCTTTGGGAGGGAATCGGAAAGGGAAAATCCGTACTTATCTCAACCTCTTTCTGACTATGCTGTTGGGAGGGCTTTGGCACGGAGCTTCGTGGAACTTTATCGTATGGGGAGGTCTTCACGGAATAGCTTTGGCGGTTCATAAATATGTACGGAGCCTTTTGGGGCGTGCAAAAAACTATCGGAGTACCGGATGGAAGCGTTTTTTTGCGGTTGTCATTACTTTCCATTTTGTCTGTTTCTGCTGGATTTTCTTCCGGAATACTACATTCGAAGCTTCGGCTACCATGATTCGGCAGATTTTTACAGCTTTCCATCCTGAACTTGCCGTGCAATTGTTTACCGGCTATTGGAAAGTTTTCCTGTTTATGGGAATCGGATATTTGTTGCACGCTTGTCCGGACCGTTGGCAGGATGCTTGTAGCCGGGGGATGATACGTCTGCCGTTGGTCGGTCAGGCATTGGTGTTGGTTCTGCTGGTATATCTGGTTATGCAGGTGAAGAGTAGCGATATCCAGCCGTTCATTTATTTCCAGTTCTGATAATGACGATGAGGGTGTGTCAAAACTAAAATGACTACTCC
>URWP01000178.1 GCA_900551645.1 uncultured Bacteroides sp. | reverse complement strand
CTGGCGCCCGTCTAAAAGGGGGCACCCTAAAATTGGAAGTTTACTAAAGAAAATAAATATTTTTGGGAAATGTTTCGTTATTCAAACCAATTTTATTTTCTTTGTCTGATGAGTTAAACTTAAAACCACAATATTATTTAAAATTCTTTTGTTATGAAAATTTCACACATTGAACATCTTGGTATTGCTGTAAAGAGCATTGAAGAAGCCCTTCCATATTATGAAAATGTATTAGGATTAAAGTGTTACAATATTGAAACGGTAGAAGACCAGAAAGTAAAGACTGCGTTCTTGAAGTGCGGTGAAACCAAGCTTGAATTGCTGGAACCGACAGGACCGGACAGTACTATCGCCAAGTTCCTGGAAAACAGAGGTGCCGGTGTACATCATGTGGCATTTGCCGTTGAAGATGGAGTGGCTCAGGCTTTGGCACAGGCCGAGGAACAGGGTATCCGTTTGATTGATAAGGCACCGCGGAAAGGCGCGGAAAACCTGAACATCGCTTTCCTGCATCCGAAATCAACTTTGGGTGTATTGACTGAACTTTGCGAGAAATAAGCTTGATAGAGTGAATCCCTTAAATATGATAATATGAGTAACCAACTTGAAAAAGTAAAAGAACTGATTGCGCTCCGTGCCCAGGCTCGTTTGGGTGGTGGCGAGAAAGCAATAGAGAAACAACACGCAAAAGGAAAATATACAGCCCGTGAACGTATTGCCATGCTGCTGGATGAAGGCAGTTTCGAGGAACTGGATATGTTTGTCCAGCATCGTTGTACTAACTTTGGTATGGACAAGAAACACTATTTGGGTGACGGTGTAGTAACTGGATATGGAACTATCGAAGGTCGTCTGGTGTATGTGTTTGCCCAAGACTTTACAGTGTCGGCCGGCTCATTGTCTGAAACCATGTCTTTGAAAATCTGTAAGATTATGGATTTGGCCATGCGGATGGGGGCACCTTGTATTGGACTGAATGACTCTGGTGGTGCACGTATTCAGGAAGGTATCAACGCATTGGCCGGTTATGCCGAAATTTTCCAGCGTAACATCCTGGCTTCAGGTGTTATTCCCCAGATTTCCGGAATCTTTGGTCCTTGTGCAGGAGGCGCAGTTTATTCGCCTGCTTTGACTGATTTTACTTTGATGATGGAAGGTACTTCCTATATGTTCCTGACAGGTCCGAAAGTAGTAAAAACAGTTACAGGAGAAGATGTTTCTCAAGAAGATTTAGGAGGAGCCTCTGTACATTCTACCCGTTCTGGAGTAACGCACTTCACGGCTGCTACAGAAGAAGAGGGGTTGGCTCTTATCCGTAAACTGTTAGGATATATTCCACAGAACAACCTGGAAGAACCTCCTTATGTAGATTGCACAGACCCAATTGACCGTTTGGAAGACTCTTTGAATGAAATAATTCCAGACAGTCCGAATAAACCGTATGACATGTATGAGGTAATCGGTGCCATTGTAGATAACGGTGAGTTCTTGGAAGTACAGCGTGACTTTGCTAAAAATATTATTATCGGTTTCGCCCGTTTCAACGGACAGTCTGTCGGAATCGTAGCCAATCAACCCAAATTCCTGGCCGGTGTGCTCGATTGTAACGCATCGCGTAAAGGTGCCCGTTTTGTCCGCTTCTGTGATGCTTTCAATATTCCTATTGTTTCTTTGGTTGATGTACCGGGATTCTTGCCGGGAACTGGCCAGGAATATAATGCCGTGATTTTGCACGGTGCGAAATTGCTGTATGCCTACGGCGAAGCCACAGTTCCCAAAGTGACCGTTACATTGCGTAAGTCATATGGTGGCTCACACATCGTAATGAGCTGTAAGCAGTTGCGTGGTGATATGAACTATGCGTGGCCGACTGCTGAAATTGCTGTAATGGGTGGTGCCGGTGCTGTAGAAGTATTATATGCCAAGGAAGCTAAAGAAGCTGCCGATCCGAAACAGTTCATGGCTGAAAAGGAAGCAGAATATACTAAACTGTTTGCTAATCCGTATAATGCAGCCAAATATGGTTATATTGATGATGTCATTGAACCTCGGAATACTCGTTTCCGTATCATTCGTGCTCTGCAACAGTTGCAGACCAAGAAATTGACCAATCCGGCCAAGAAACATGGAAATATTCCTTTGTAATAGTAACTAAAAAAATGACGATCATTATGAACAGACATAAAATCGGAATATTTCTAGCCTTGTTGCTGTTGGTCGGTTTCTCATCCTGTAAGGAACAGAATAATGCGTCCAAACTGCTCATTAATGAAATTCTGGTGGATAATGAGAGTAATTTTCAGGATGATTACGGCATACATAGCGGGTGGATAGAAATATTCAACAGAGCATACAGCAGTGCGGACTTGGCAGGATGTTACTTGAAAGTAAGTAGTCAACCTGGCGATACCGTATCTTATTTTATACCGAAAGGGGATGTATTGACATTGCTCAAACCGCGTCAGCATGCACTTTTCTGGGCTGATGGTGCGCCAAGAAGAGGTACTTTCCATACGAATTTTGTCTTGAGTAAGACTCAAGAGAACTGGATTGGTCTTTATGATTCCGGTGAGAAACTTTTGGACCAGGTTGTGGTACCTGCCGGTCTGCTTCAGGCCAACCAGTCGTATGCACGTGTATCAGACGGTACAGCCGAATGGGAAGTGAAAGGTGGAAGTGAGGACAAATACGTTACTCCGAGTACCAATAACCAGACCATTGAAAGCAACCCGAAGATGGAGAATTTCGAACAGCATGATCCTGCAGGTATCGGTATGGCTATATCGGCTATGAGTGTTGTGTTTTCCGGACTTATCCTGCTTTACCTCTGTTTCAAGTTTGTAGGAAAGATGGCTGTCAAGCTGCGTAAGCGTAATGCAATGAAGGCACATAACATTACTGACAAGCAGGAAGCAAAAGAAAAAGGATTGGGTGAAGCTCCGGGTGAGGTCATTGCAGCTATTTCGATGGCTTTGCACGAAGCTCAGGGAGCCGACCATGATGTGGAAGAAACTATTCTGACCATCAGCCGTGTGAAACGAAGCTATTCACCGTGGAGTTCGAAGATTTATACGTTGCGTGAGACTCCTCATAAGAAATAACCTCTAACGAATTGAAATATCATGAAAGAATATAAATATAAAATCAACGGTAATCTCTATAAGGTTGCCGTAGGCGATATAGAAGAAAATAAGGTACATGTAGAAGTAAACGGTACTCCGTATACTGTAGAGCTGGAAAAGAAGGTAGGCCCGAAAATCAAGCCGGTAGTGCGTACGGCAGCTACTACTCCTGCTGCTCCACCTCCAGCTGTAACTCGTCCGGTTGTGGCCGGCAGCAAGGCTGGTATCAAGTCTCCGCTCCCGGGAGTTATTCTGGATATCAAGGTTAAGGAAGGCGATACGGTAAAACGCGGACAGACATTGTTGATTTTGGAAGCCATGAAGATGGAAAATGACATTAAGGCCGATCGTGACGGTAAGGTGGTTTCTATCAATGTCAGCAAGGGAGAATCGATTCTTGAAGGTACGGATCTTATAGTCATTGAATAGTTATGGGAGAGTTTGCTAGTTTCTTACAGAATAACCTGGCCGATTTCTGGACATATACCGGATTCCATAATGCTACGATACAGCATGTGGTAATGATTCTTGTCGGTATATTCTTCATTTATCTGGCCGTAGCAAAGGAATTTGAGCCGATGCTGCTGATTCCAATCGGTTTTTGTATCTTGATTGGAAATATTCCGTTTAATATGGAAGCCGGTCTGAAAGTGGGACTTTATGAAGAAGGCTCTGTCTTGAATATCTTGTATCAGGGAGTGACTTCCGGGTGGTATCCGCCGCTCATTTTCCTCGGAATCGGGGCTATGACGGATTTTTCGGCCTTGATATCGAATCCGAAGCTGATGTTGATTGGCGCTGCTGCGCAGTTTGGCATTTTCGGAGCTTATATGATTGCTCTTGCATGGGGCTTCGATCCGATGCAGGCAGGTGCTATCGGTATAATCGGTGGTGCGGATGGTCCGACGGCTATCTTCCTTTCTTCCAAGTTGGCACCTAACCTGATGGGAGCGATAGCGGTATCTGCTTATTCCTACATGGCGCTGGTGCCTGTAATACAGCCTCCTATCATGCGTTTGCTGACAACGAAGAAAGAACGTCTCATTCGTATGAAAGCTCCCCGTGCTGTATCGCACACAGAAAAAGTAATGTTCCCGATTGTCGGGTTGTTGCTGACCTGTTTCCTGGTTCCGTCCGGTTTGCCTTTGTTGGGCATGTTGTTCTTTGGTAATTTGTTGAAAGAAAGCGGAGTTACCCGCCGTTTGGCAGAGACAGCCCGTGGTCCGCTGATTGATACCATTACCATTTTGTTGGGACTGACTGTAGGTGCTTCTACTCAGGCATCTGAGTTCCTGACTGTAGATTCATTGAAGATTTTCGGTCTGGGCGCGTTGTCATTTGTTATCGCTACCGCTTCAGGAGTTATTTTCGTGAAGATATTCAATCTGATTCTGCCGAAGGGTGATAAAATCAATCCACTTATCGGTAATGCCGGGGTATCGGCTGTGCCTGACTCGGCACGTATCTCACAGGTAGTAGGTCTGGAATATGATCCGAGTAATTATCTGTTGATGCATGCGATGGGTCCGAACGTAGCGGGAGTCATCGGTTCTGCAGTGGCTGCTGGTATCTTGCTGGGATTCTTGATTTGATTTTTTGAAAATATTTTTCCGGGTGGGAAGGATATGCCTTGTAGGGTATCTATCTTCCTGCCCGGATTTTTTATGAAGTGTCGGGTCAGACATATTTCAGTGGGTTTATCCGGATAGTTATATAAATATTTATCGAAAATCCCTAACTTTGTGGCATGAAACGAATTTTGGAAGAAAATAAGGGAATCCCAGCTTCTTTGTTATGGATGTTGGCTATTATTTCGGGTATATCAGTAGCCAATTTATATTATAATCAGCCTTTGCTGAATGTGATGAGCGGGGATTTGCAGGTGTCTGAATTTACAGCCAATTTGATACCTATGACTACTCAGATAGGATATGCGTTGGGATTGCTGTTTATCATACCGTTGGGCGATTTGTATAAACGGCGTAATATTATAATCGTTAATTTTTTATTGTTGGCGCTTTCTTTATTCTCTATAGCTTGTTCTCCTAGTATTCATTTTATTTTGATTGCTTCGCTGATTACAGGTATATGTTCAGTTATGCCTCAGATTTTCATTCCGATAGCTTCCCAGTTTTCGAAGCCGGAAAACAAGGGACGAAATGTCGGGATGATGGTAAGTGGTTTGCTTACAGGAATATTGGGCTCTCGGGTCATCAGCGGCATCATAGGCGAGTATTGGGGATGGCGCACCATGTATTATATTGCAGCTTTTTTGATGTTGCTGTGTATCTTTGTGGTACTTCGGATTCTACCGGATATGCCTTCTAATTTCAAAGGAACTTATCGTGCTTTGATGCAGTCGCTGTTTACGCTTTTTCGTTCGAATGCCACTTTACGGTTGGTTGCTGTTCGTGCAGCATTCTGTTTTGGCAGTTTCCTTACTTTATGGGCTTGTTTAGCTTTTAAGTTAGGAGGGGAACCTTTTTATGCGGGAAACAATGTTATCGGTATGTTAGGGTTGTGTGGTATTGCAGGTGCATTGACAGCTTCGTTTGTTGGTTTTTATGTTCGAAAGTTGGGTGTCCGTAAGTTAACATATATCGGTTGTATACTCATGCTTGCGGCATGGTGTATTATGCTTCTGTTTCAGAGTTCCTATCTTGGTTTTATTGCTGGTATCATTATTATTGATATAGGTATGCAATGTGTGCAGATCAGTAATC
>URWP01000177.1 GCA_900551645.1 uncultured Bacteroides sp. | reverse complement strand
CCCGCCATACGTTGCATGAGCAATAGCACAGGAACGTACACCGTCATACTGAGTCGTACGCGGACGGTTCTCACAGGTTCCGTTACAGCGTACCACAGCTACCTTAGGTTCGGCAGCAGCAGCTTCCAACCCCAGAATTCCGGCCACTTTGTCCATTACAGGCTGACCACCTACCGGACAGAATTTGCCATCCAGCGAGCCGGCTTTTACACATGCCGCAGCAAATCCCCCACATCCGGGGTAGCCGCATCCACCACAATTGGCCTGAGGAAGCACTTCGGCCACCTGACCAATCCGAGGATCTTCATACACAGCAAATTTCTTGGACGCCACATACAAGATGATTGCAGCGACCAACCCGATGGCTCCCAACGAAATTACTGCCACTAAAATTAAGCTCATAAAATTTAAGTTAGTTAGTTAATTAATAGATTCTAAGGTAAATGTAAATGTGCGTTTCAAGCGTTGACGACACATATATAATATAAGGTAATAGGGTATCAACATTGCCAATGAAAACAAGGCAGCCTTCACTTCATCTCCATCCGTCAGGGCCATGAAAAGAAACAATGCACCCATCAACAGCAGGAAAGGGATACAGAAAGCCAACCATACAGCTTTCATTCCCATTGAAGTCGCACCACAAATCAAGACACGCTGTCCTACCTGGCAATGAATATCCTTACCATTATAAACATCAATCAATTTCTCTTTGGTTTCAGAGGCGTTACAATGCCCTTTTACACTGCATGAAGCGCAAGCTGAAGTTTGAAGAATCCGTACCTGCACATACGGACCATTGATGTTTTCCACAATACCGAGATGTTTGATAGTATCGCTCATTTTTGCAAACTATACTTTACAAATATGTGGCAAATGTACGATAAAATTCAGTTAGTTTATAGTTAGACTACCGTTTTTCTCCTTAAAAAAGTTAAAAAAAGTATACCATACTGACATTACGCTTCCGTACATCACCACTTGAAAGCCCCCCCCCCCCCCCAGCCGAAGCTCATGACGGTCATTTTCTGGTTCATTCTTAACAAATTATCATTCTACAAGGATATAACCGGCTTCCAACAACGCATTTCGTATCATTGCTACATGTTCTGCATTCCGGGTCTCCATCACCAGACGTAAAAAACAAGCATTGATGTTACTGTTTGTGGTATTCCGCTCATGTAGTACTGATATGATGTTTCCTCCTAAACGGGCAATAATAGCTGAAACGCCCATCAGTTCCCCCGGTTTATCCTGTAAGTCGAGAGTCACTGTATACGAACGGCCCGACATAGCTAATCCCCGGCTGATAACCCGATTCAGTATGGTCACGTCGATGTTTCCACCTGAAACGATACAGACTACCTTTTTCCCTGCGACAGGTACCTTGTTGAACATGGCAGCAGCAACCGCTACAGCCCCTGCCCCTTCAGCAATCAGTTTCTGCTGTTCCATCAATGCCAGAATAGCAGCACAAATTTCATCCTCACTCACCGTTACAATGTCATCCACATACTTGGAACACAGGTCAAAAGTATGTTCACCCGGTTCTTTTACTGCAATGCCATCAGCTACAGTCGAAACTGAATTCAAACATTCCCGATACCCACGTGACACTGATTTCTGCATACTGGCAGCTCCTTCGGCCTGAACGCCATATACCTTAACCGAAGGTTCCAATGATTTCAATGCATAGGCAATACCTGAAATCAGGCCTCCGCCACCAATCGGTACAATGACCGCCTCAATATCAGGCAACTGGTCAAGCAGTTCCAGTCCGATGGTTCCCTGACCGGCTATTACAAACTCATCGTCGAAAGGATGGATAAATGTATATCCTTTTTCTTCCTTTAGTTCCAGAGCCCGCTGATAGGCATCATCGTAAACACCCGGAACCAGACAGACCTCCGCGCCATAACGCTTGGTAGCTTCTACTTTTGATATAGGTGCCCCGGCAGGCAAACAAATCAACGACTTGATACCATGTTTGGTCGCTCCCAAAGCAACTCCCTGTGCATGGTTACCGGCCGAACAGGCAATAACTCCCCGCTTCTTCTCCTCATCGGTCAGACGGGAAATCTTGTAACAGGCACCTCTCAACTTGAACGAACCGGTATACTGCAGATTCTCCGGTTTGAGATATACCTGACTTTCCGGATTAATCTGAGGCGCATAAATCAAGTCTGTACGCCGTATAACGTCCTTCAAGGCAAAAGAAGCCCGATAAATACAATCCAATGTAAGCATATTGTCTTCACTTTATCCGACAGAAAAACCAGGAAACGCTCCTTTCCATATAAAAGGAACTCTTATGTTCTTCTGTCTGAAATAATCTTTATTTTCTGTTAGAAATAAGAATCACTCCTCTACAGCCTTCTTCGGTAAGGTGAAATGCAGTACGATATACCCCAGAATACCGGCCAGAACTGTACCTGCCACTACCCCCATCTTGGCCTGATTCAACAAATGTGGTTCCTCGCCGAAAGAAAGGTTAGCAATAAACAGCGACACCGTAAAACCGATACCACCCAACAGACAGATGCCCGACAGGTTCTTCCATGTCATCCCGTTTGGCATATCAGCCATTTTCAGCTTCAGGGTTCCCCATGAGAACAGATAGATGCCCACAAATTTACCGCCCAACAGTCCCAAAATAATGGCCAATGTAGGCAATCCCAGTTCCAATCCACCGTGCGAGGCTGTCAACACCACCCCTGCATTGGCAAAGGCGAACAACGGCATTATCAAGTAGTTCACCATCCAATGCAAAGCATCTTCCATGAACTGAAGCGGAGAAACTACCTGTCTGGTATCCATTTCAATGGTCTTCAAAGCACAAATCTGTTCCTTCCCCAAAATAATTTTTTCCGGCTCAGGAGGAAAATCCACTATCAGATCATGCATGCGATTGATATATTTTCCAATACGCAATTTCGGTTTGGCAGGCACTGTAAAAGCAACAATCACTCCGGCAATAGTAGCATGTACCCCACTCTGCATAAAGCAATACCACACACCGATACCCAGTACCAGATAAAAAGAACTATGACATACACGCAACTGATTTCCTATCAGCAGGATTCCCACTATCAGCAAAGCATACATCAAGTAGTTTACATCACAATGAGAACTGTAGAAAAGGGCAATGACCAAGATACCGCCAATATCATCCACTACAGCAAAGGCAGTCAGGAAAATCTTCAGGCTCAAAGGAACCCGCTTACCGAAAAGGCTCAACACTCCAAGTGAAAAAGCAATATCGGTAGCCATCGGAATAGCCAATCCATCCACTGCCGGTGTATCACGGGTAATCAGGTAATAGATAACCACAGGCATAATCATCCCGCCACAGGCAGCGATGATGGGCAACATGGCCTGTTTGAAGGAAGACAACTCCCCTACCAGAATTTCCCGTTTAATTTCCAACCCCACAGCAAAGAAAAAAACAGCCATCAGCACATCATTGATGAATCCCATCAGTGTCAGTGGATGTCCACCGTGATTAAACAGGTTGAAATCGCCTATCTGCAGACGGATTTCATGTGTCCACAAGCTCTGATAAGCTTCACTCCACGGAGAATTTGCGATAAAAATAGCAGCCAATGCCGTTACCATCAGCAACATCCCTCCGTTCACATGAAAGCGTAGGATGTGCATGAAGGGGAAATGAAGTAATTGTTTCTTGGTTTCCTCTGTCATAGTACAAAATGAAGGTTATAATTAAGACTTCAGATAGAAGATTCCTCTGTCTGAAGAATCTTCTATCAGAATATCAATCCAGTTTCAGCACTGCCAGGAAAGCTTTTTGGGGCACTTCCACCGTACCAATCTGCTTCATACGTTTCTTACCGCGTTTCTGTTTTTCCAACAGTTTACGTTTACGGCTCACGTCACCGCCATAACACTTTGCAGTCACATCCTTACGTACTGCCTTGATGGTTTCGCGAGCGATGATTTTCGCCCCGATAGCAGCCTGAATAGCTATTTCGAACTGTTGGCGCGGAATCAGTTCTTTCAGTTTCTCGCACATGCGGCGACCCAAATCATAGGCATTGTCGAAATGTGTCAGCGTAGAAAGTGCGTCCACCGATTCACCGTTTAGCAGAATATCCAGCTTTACCAGCTTGGACGGACGGAATCCCGACTGATGGTAATCAAACGAAGCATACCCTTTTGAAATACTCTTCAGCTTATCATAAAAATCGATAACGATTTCACCCAACGGCATCTTATAATGCAGTTCCACCCGATTACCTGAAATATAATCCTGACGAACCAATTCTCCACGTTTGCCCAGACAGAGTGTCATGATAGGACCGATGTAATCGGTAGTCGTAATAATAGATGCATCGATATACGGTTCCTCGATATGATCTATCAGTGTCGGGTCTGGCATACCGCCCGGGTTATGTACTTCCTGTACACCACCCTGCTTGTCGTACACCATATAAGATACGTTCGGCACAGTAGTAATGACATTCATATCAAACTCACGGTCCAGACGTTCCTGCACGATTTCCATATGCAACAGTCCCAAGAAACCGCAGCGGAATCCGAATCCCAAAGCCAACGAAGATTCCGGCTGAAAAGTCAGTGACGCATCATTCAATTGCAATTTTTCCAATGAAGCACGCAGGTTCTCATAATCTTCGGCCTCGATGGGATAAACCCCGGCAAACACCATCGGCTTCACTTCCTCGAATCCGGCAATCGCCTTTTCACACGGGCGGTCTATATGTGTAATGGTATCGCCAACCTTTACCTCCTTCGATGTCTTGATACCGGAAATGATGTACCCCACATCACCTGTACGGAGTTCCTTACGAGGTACCATATCCATTTTCAGTACCCCGACCTCATCAGCATCGTATTCCTTTCCGGTATTGAAAAACTTCACCTTGTCACCGGTACGGATAACCCCGTTTTCAACTTTGAAATAAGCGATGATACCACGGAAGGAATTGAACACAGAATCAAAAATCAAGGCTTGCAGAGGAGCTTCCTCATCACCCGTCGGACAAGGAATCCGTTCTACTACGGCCTGAAGGATTTCCTCTACACCCTGACCGGTCTTCCCGGAAGCCCGGATAATATCTTCCCGCTTACATCCCAAAAGGTCGATAATTTCATCCTCTACTTCTTCGGGCATGGCACTTGCCATGTCACACTTGTTCATAACCGGAATGATTTCCAAGTCATGTTCCAAGGCCATATAAAGGTTAGAGATAGTCTGTGCCTGTACACCTTGCGAAGCATCCACTACCAACAAAGCACCTTCACAGGCAGCAATGGAACGGGACACTTCATAAGAAAAGTCCACATGTCCCGGAGTATCAATCAGGTTTAGAATATATTTCTCACCCTGATAAGTATATTCCATCTGGATAGCATGACTTTTGATAGTGATACCTCGTTCACGTTCCAAATCCATGTCATCCAGCATCTGTCCTTCAGTTACTTTGATTGTCTGCGTATATTCCAGCAAACGGTCGGCCAAGGTCGATTTTCCATGGTCGATATGGGCTATGATACAAAAATTTCGGATATTCTTCATTTGCTAAATTGTCGTATAATGCATTAATGCTACAAATATACGGAGAAGTCATGAAATAAACGGTATTTAATACAAAGAACTTTTTTAGACAGAAGAAGCTAATTTTTTCTATCTTTGTCTCCACTAAAAAATAAGGACATGGAAACAGAAGTACAACTTAACGCACACAACAAGCAGGAATATCCGCCTATGCATACCTGCGAACACATTATCAATCAGACAATGATACGCCTGTTCGGATGTGGACGATCAGTATCGGCACACATCGAGCGCAAGAAAAGCAAACTCGATTATGCACTGACCACAGCCCCCACCCC
>URWP01000176.1 GCA_900551645.1 uncultured Bacteroides sp. | reverse complement strand
CGCCGTATGAATTCCAATCATGGGGTAGCTACCCTTATTGATGCTTATCGGAAAGGAATCCGTACCTTCAGTCTGGAAGACGCGTATGCGGCCTGTAAGGCAGGTATGGAAGAGAAGACATTGATTCCCTGGTCGGCCAAACCGGCTGGTTGGCTGGATGAATTTTATAAGGAACACGGGTACATTCCGGCATTGAATCCGGGCGAGGAGGAAACTGTTCCTCATGTATCTATCTGGGAGAAGCGTCAGCCGGTAGCCGTTACATTAGGAACTTCGTACGACCAGTGGTGTTTGTCGCAGATTGCTCAAGAACTTGGTAAACAGAAAGAAGCGGAACATTATTTGAAATGCTCCTATAACTATCGGAATCTCTTCCATCCGGAAACCCGTTTCTTCCATCCGAAGAACAAGGACGGTGAGTTTATCATGCCGTTGGATTACCGGTATGACGGTGGACTGGGTGCCCGCGACTATTATGATGAGAACAACGGTTATGTCTATCGGTGGGACGTTCAGCATAATGTGGCTGACCTGATACAGCTGATGGGGGGTAACGAACGTTTCACTTCTGCTCTGGATTCATTGTTCAATGTTCCGTTGGGCATGTCGAAGTGGCAGTTCTATTCATTCCTTCCAGACCATACCGGAAATGTGGGGATGTTCTCGATGGCGAATGAGCCGTGTCTGCATATTCCTTATCTTTATAATTATGCCGGTAAGCCGTGGATGACACAGAAACGTATCCGCACGCTGTTGAACATGTGGTTCCGCAATGACCTGATGGGAGTACCCGGTGATGAAGACGGTGGCGGCATGTCGGCGTTTGTGGTGTTCAGCCAGCTGGGCTTTTATCCGGTGACTCCGGGTATGCCTGCCTATAACATCGGCAGTCCCTTGTTTACAGATGCCCGTATTGATTTGGGCAACGGAAAATTCTTCGAAATTAAGGCGCGCAATGCTTCTACGGAGAACAAGTATATCCAGTCGGCTACCTTGAACGGGAAACCTTTGGACCGTCCGTGGTTCACTCATGCCGATATAGCCGAAGGCGGAGTGCTGGAAGTAGAGATGGGACCGAAGGCAAACAAGCAATGGGGTATTCTGGTTCCTCCTCCTTCTGCCGACCCACTGCCACAGAAATAAGAGGGTCTGAAGGCAGCAATGAAAACGAACGTATGTTTTAGGACGGACAGGAGTTCGTTTTCCTTCAAATGACTGTTCGTTTTTTATCAGGTATAAAAAAGAAAGAGACTGCTGGGGAAATGCAGTCTCTTCTTTTTATGGGACAAACTCTTTTGTCTCCCTGACCTGGACTTTCACAAGCCTAGTGCCAAGTGATAAATCTATTACTATGAAAAACATTTATATAACACTGGGTTCAGTATATTTGTTTGGATTGTTCCATCTTCCAATCCTTTGATTAACTCTTTTTAATGGAACCTATCGCTTACAGAGTGATTTAAAATCGCAATATTCACATTTTTCGTCTGTAACTGTCTGGCTGAAAGGTAATTCGGGATTGAATATTTCTTCCAGTAATTTCTTGAGCTCTTCCCGGAACTCCGTTTCGTATTTCTCAAAGTCATTGACCGTTTCTTTTGATTTCCTGCCATCCTTCAGCTCAATGACGGGAGAATAGTTTTCCGATGCTGCCCGATGAATATACAGCAGGGCAGGAGCTACCTGTTGCTGTTTTTTCTTTTCGCGTAGTTTCCCGCACACGATGGCGGCATAGAGGAAAGTCTGAAATACATAGTTGGACCGTTTTTTGTCGGGGATGAAGAGGGAGGCTATATTGGGAGGTGTATCTGCCTGTCCCCCGGTTTTGTAATCGACAATACGCAGGATACCGTCTTTGGCATCCAGACGGTCGATGGTTCCTCCAATGCGGGATTTCAGAATGCCTTTCGGAGTCTGGATATCTATCTCTTCGCTGATTTTCTGTTCTGAACCTACAAAAGTAAATGGTGCATATTCCAGATCCTTTTCCAACAACTGCTGGAGATAACGTGTGATGACGGCAGAATTGATGAGCTGAAGTCCATTGTATTCCGGCCGTTCGTTCTCGGGGATATGGAAGAAGAGGCGTTTGAATCCGCTGTCTACATAGTTATTCAGACGTACTTTGTCTTTCAGCAGGCTCTCGACAGCTTCTTTGTTGATGACCTGGTTCCGGTCGCGCAAGTCTTTGTAGATGTGTTCGGCTGCGTCGTGAAAGATAGTTCCGAACTTGGCGGAATCAATTTCGGCTGTTACTTCGTCTGGAGTACGCAGATTGGCTACATACTGATAATAGAATTTCAGCGGGCAGTCCAGGTAGGTATTCAGTGCGGAAGGAGAAAGCAGCGCCTTCGGATTGACCCGACGGTCGAAGATACTCTGCATGCGTTTCATGATTCCGGGAGTCTTGGCGATACTGATAGGGCTGGAATTTTGGGGTGCCTGTCCGGCTTCCAGTTGCTTCCGTTGGATGGGGTGTTCCCATTCGATGAGGAACTGTAGCAGGAAACGGGAAAGTTCACCCTGGCTTGTTCCGTTTGACGCGGTGTGGTACATCAGTGTGATGTTTTCCGCCCGTTGCAGCAGGCGGTAGAAGTAATAGGCATAGACCGCAATTTTATGGTCGATGGTGGTCATACCGAAAGCTTTCCGCAGGTTGTAAGGTATGAAAGAGGAATCGCCTCCTCCTTTCGGCAATTGTCCTTCGTTGACGGACAACAGAATCAGGTGGCGGAAATCCAGGTTACGTGTTTCCAGCACACCCATTACCTGCATACCGATGGCCGGTTCGCCGTGGAAAGGGATATTCGAAGTGCTCATTACCCGTTTGAGCAGGCGTTTGAAAGTACCGGTCTGTACTATCAGGTCTTTAGCTTCTATCAGTGTATGGAACCGGTTTATCAACGTATAGGCTTTGAACAGTGATTCACGATACAGTTGGTCGAAAGCTTCCTGTGACGAAGCCGATTGTTCCCGGTAACAAAGTGCTACTTGTTGTAAGGCATCTGATACCATTCTGCAGAGTTCCAGGTTGGTAGAGCAAGGAGTGAAGAGGAGTTCGAGAATCTTGTCCTGTTTCAATTCTGAAGGGAGTGGATAGAAACGGTTGTCACGATTCAGCGAAGCTTCCAGGTCGGCAGCCAGAGGTGACAGCAGACGTGTATACGGGTGTTTCAAAACACTCGTCACTTCATTGAACCGAAAGCGTCCGTTTCCGGCACTGTAGCCGCTGGTATGAAGTTCTACCAAGGCATTGACGAAGCTGTAGGCCGGAGTTTGCGACAACGGGAATCCCATAGTAATATTGGTATGCTTCACATCTTCGGGCAGAGAGTGGAGTACAGGTTGCAGAAGTGATTCGTTACAGAGCACAACGGCCGGTTCCTTTTCATCCTCGGTCAGGTTTTCCCGAATCCATTGGGGTAAGTAGCGGGTCTGTCCGTTTTCTGTCGGCGATTCGATGTAGGTGATTTGTTTCGGCAGACTCAGGTTGTCGAAACAGGAAGCAGGAAGTTCCGAAGGGAAATCACGCAGATTGCGGCGGATAAATTCTCCGGCTTCGTGGGGAGTCTTTTCCAGATAAAAGCGGTCGTAATCCCAGTAGAAGAGGGCCTTTCCGGCATCCTGCAAGTAGCTGAACAGGCGGTGTTCCACTTGGTTCAGCACATTGAATCCTACGAATACATATTTCCGGCAAGGGAATTTCTCTAAATCGAAATGTTCGATAACATTGCGGTAAAGCATTCCTTCATAGCCCAGTTGTTGGGAAGCCAACCGTTCCTTGTAGCCGGTATAGATGTCCTTCAGAACATCCCAAATGGAGATGAACCGTTGTTTCAGTTCTGTCACCTGGTCGATAGAAAAATTGCGGAAGAACTGGCTGAGGGCTTCCTTCTGTCCTTCTTCCAGAAAATCGAAATCGTCCATCAGGGCATTCAGGTCTTTCAGATTGCTGAAAAGGGCATCGGTTTTCACCAGATTCTTGTCGGCATCATCGAAATCACTGATGAGAAGTTCCCCCCAGAAATAGAAGTCGTCCAGGGTTTCCTTGCTTTGGGTCACTTCCTGGTATACCCGATAGAGATCGCAGACCAGTTTGATGGAATCGCCTGCCTGTAGGGTGGAAGCCTGACGGAACAGGTCGCTGATACTGAGGTAGGCAGGGGACCAGATGGGATGTTCGGCCTCATGTACCAGGTGTTCGTTGAAAAAAAGACTGGCACGTTTGTTGGGGAAGACTACAGCCACATGGGCGAAATCTCCTTCCAGTTTATGATAGAGGTCATGAGCTACTTGTTTTAGAAAAGTCTCCATAAATACAGTTGTTAAAGGGTTACTTCCTCCAGTTCGTTGGCGAATACGTACCACAGGTAGCCCTGTATGTGGGTATATCCCATGGCTTCTAGCAGTTGCATGTAGGTCTGTACCTGTTTCCGGTAGGTTTCCTGTTTTTTCCCGAACTTGAAGTCTACTACTACAACTTGTCCGTTTTTCATCATCACACGGTCCGGACGCCGGGTCTGCAGGTTACCGTCTTCATCGGTGGAAAGGATGGCACATTCGTTGAAGAGTTCCCAGCTTCCATCATACCAACTTTTCACTTTCGGATGCTTCAGGGCCCATTGTGCCAGTTTGGTTATTTGCGCTACCCGTTCTTCCGATTCCAGGATACCTTCCCGACGTAACTGGGCGATAGCTTGAGGTAAATCGCTTTCCTGACCGATAGAAGCAAATAGGTTATGCAGGAGTTGTCCCTGACGGATGTATTGGTCGCGTTCGTCCGGGTCTTCTTCTCCTCGGATAAAATCGGCGGAACGGTTGGATTGTTTGAATTCTACGTTGCTTTCCATTGATTCGATGTGGATGGGAATTCCGGTTGCCTGCAGCGTCAGCCGGTTGGTAGAAACATGTTGTTTCCTGGGTATAGAAGGACACAGTTCTCCGAATTCATAAATAAGAGGAACTTCTTCTGTCTCTTCCATATTTTCCGTTTCAGGCCGGTTATTTCTCATGCCGATATCCTCCATTGAACCGAGTGCTTCTTCCAGTAGTCCTGAAACCGTATTCTGTTGTTGGCCCCGTCCCAGAATAATCAGGTTCTTGCAGGCACGGGTAAATGCTACGTACAGCAGATTCAGATTGTCTATCCATAATTGTAACCGTTCATTCAGGTAACTGTCCCGATAAACGGAGGTTCCCATAGACGATGAGTAATTGATGGGAGCCAGGTCAAGTTCGTTGAATGGCGGAATGTCTGTTTCCTCACCGGTACCCTGTACTGAACACCATAGCAGGTGACTGTTTGTTTCGTTTTCCATTTTCCAGTCGCAGTAGGGGATAAGCACTGTGTGGTATTCCAGTCCTTTTGATTTATGGATGGAAAGGATGCGGATACCATCTACTTCTCCCGAGGGAATCGGCTGTTCATGCAGTTTGTCATCCCAGTAGGTCAGAAAAGCAGTCAGTTCTGAGGAGTGGTCCTGCAGGTAAGCGGTTACAGCATCATAGAAAGCACAGAGGTAGGCATCCTGTGCCGGAAGTTCCTGTAGCTGGAAAAGATCGAACAATCGTTCCATCAGTTCATACAGCGGCATCAGTCGGAGTTCGTTTGTCTGTAAGAGAAAACCTGCCGGCAGATAGTTGTCTACGCCGTCCAGTAACAAGGTGTTCAGGTCTGTATCCCGATGCAGTATTTCCCGTTGGTAGTTTACTGCCAGGCGGGCCTGGGCAATGCGATCCTCCGGTTTGGCCAGATAACGTAATCCGTCGATAATCATGCAGACAGCCAGTGAAGCTTCCAGGTAGAAGGCTTCGTCTGATATTACCCGATACTCAGTCATTAAATCAAAATAGTCGGCAATGGCTGGAATTTTATTGTTTT
>URWP01000175.1 GCA_900551645.1 uncultured Bacteroides sp. | reverse complement strand
CTGCAGGAAAAATCGCTTCACGAAGCCGGGGTACTCCCCGTATTGCGAACGCCTTGCTCCGGCGAGTACGAGATTTCGCACAGGTGAAAGGTTCCGGACGTATCGATGTGGAAATTGCCCGTTTCGGATTGGAAGCGCTGAACATTGACCGCTATGGCCTGGATGAGATTGATAATAAGATTCTCTGTACCATCATCGATAAGTTCCGTGGCGGACCGGTGGGACTGACGACCATTGCTACAGCTTTGGGGGAAGACCCGGGTACGCTGGAAGAGGTATACGAACCGTTCCTGATTAAGGAAGGCTTCCTGAAACGTACGCCACGCGGACGTGAAGTGACGGATTTGGCATATAAACACCTGGGACGCTCACGCTACAGTACGGAAAAGACATTGTTTGACTAGTCTTTAAGTTTTAAACCTGTTGGTGAATGACTGTTCAGACGGTGAATCTGCAAGGCTTTGTATCGGGTTACAACGCCGGGTTATGAACGCCGGATTACAAATCCGGCGTAACAGAGCAGGTCCTGCGTGACAGTGGGAACAAACTCGTTTTAATTTTTAACTATTAATTATTAATTATCATCATGGCCGGATTGAAATCTTTGGCAAAGGATACTGCCATCTATGGCATGAGCAGTATCATCGGAAGGTTCCTGAATTATCTGTTGGTTCCTCTCTATACGGCGGTACTTCCTGCGGCTTCCGGAGGTTATGGTGTCGTTTCGAATGTATATGCCTATACGGCATTAATTCTGGTATTCCTGACCTTCGGGATGGAAACGGGGTTTTTCCGTTTTGCCAACAAGGCGGGTGATGACCCCAAAAAAGTTTACGCCAACGTGCTGATGTTCGTAGGAGGACTTTCGCTGGCGTTTGTGGTATTATGTCTGACGTTCCTGCATCCCATCGCTTCGTTTCTGGAATATCCGGATCATGCGGATTATGTGGCGATGATGATTCTGGTGGTAGCGCTGGATTCTTTTCAGTGTATTCCTTTTGCCTATCTGCGTTACCAGAAACGGCCCATTAAATTTGCGGGAATCAAGCTGTTCAACATTGTAGGGAACATTCTGCTGAACTTGTTCTTCTTGTTGCTTTGCCCGTGGCTGTATAAGGTTCAGCCGGGCCTGATTGACTGGTTCTACGACCCGGATTATCTGGTAGGCTATATTTTTGTGGCTAACCTGATTATGTCGGCAGTACAGATGTTGTTCTTCATCCCTGAATTGCGCGGATTCTCGTACCGTATCGACCGGAAACTGCTGAAAGAAATGATTGCCTATTCTTTCCCGATTCTGATATTCGGACTGGTGGGAATTCTGAATCAGACCGTGGACAAGATGATTTATCCTTTCCTCTTCGAAGACCGACAGGAAGGACTGGTGCAGTTGGGTATCTACAGTGCGACGAGTAAAGTGGCGCTGGTGATGGCGATGTTTACCCAGGCTTTCCGTTATGCCTATGAACCCTTTGTATTCGGCAAGAACCGGGAAGGGGATAACCGTGACATGTATGCCAAGGCAATGAAGTATTTCTTTATCTTTTCGCTGCTGGCCTTTCTGGTGGTGATGGGGTATATGGATATCCTGCGTTATATGGTGGCCCGCGACTATTGGGAAGGGCTGAGTGTGGTAGCTATTGTGATGCTGGCCGAAATTTTTAAGGGCATTTACTTCAACCTGTCCTTCTGGTACAAACTGACGGATGAGACCCAATGGGGAGCCTATTTCTCCCTTATCGGCTGTGCGGTGATTCTGGCCTTGAATGTCTGGCTGGTGCCGACGTACGGTTATGTAGCCTCGGCCTGGGCTTCGGTAGCCGGTTATGGGGTGATTACTTTGCTTTCCTATTTCATCGGACAGAAAAAATATCCGGTGGATTATCCGCTTAAGGATATGGCAGTCTATCTGTTGCTGGCTGGTGTGCTGTATGCCATCAGTGTCTGGATACCTGTCCGGAACACTGTGCTTCATTTGTTGGTGAATACGGTGTTAATTCTGGTGTTTGTTGGGTATATTCTGAAAAAAGACTTACCTTTGAAAAGCATACCGATTTTGAATCGGTTGGTCAAATAACTGAATAATCACACTTTTGGGTCATGGAAACAAGAAGCCATAGAAAATTCTTGCTGCGCAAGTTCTTCGATGAATATATGGACTTGAATCGCAGTAAAGAGGATGAACAGGTTACGGTAGACTCCATTCGTAATGGTGTCGAATTTAAGGGAACCAATTTGTGGGTCCTGATTTTTGCCACTTTCATCGCTTCTTTAGGATTGAATGTCAATTCTACAGCGGTGATTATCGGTGCCATGCTGATCTCTCCACTGATGGGGCCGATAATGGGTGTGGGACTCGCCATCGGGCAGAACGATTTCGAACTGATGAAGCGTTCGTTGAAGAGTTATATGGTAGCTACACTTTTCAGTGTAGTGACGGCTACCTTGTATTTCCTCTTTACACCGTTGGATGAGGTACAGTCGGAGTTGTTAGCCCGTACTTCGCCTACCATCTATGATGTGTTCATCGCCCTGTTTGGTGGTCTGGCAGGTATTGTGGCCCTTGCTACTAAGGAGAAAGGGAATGTCATTCCGGGTGTAGCCATTGCTACGGCATTGATGCCGCCTTTGTGTACTGCCGGTTTCGGACTGGCAACAGGGAATCTGCTGTATTTCCTGGGAGCTTTTTATCTCTATTTTATCAATTCGGTATTTATCAGTCTGGCCACTTTCCTGGGAGTCCGTTTCATGCATTTCAAGCGGAAACAGTTCGTTGATAAGGAACGGGAGAAGATAGTGAAACGGTATATCATCTGGATTACCATCGGTACTATGTGTCCGGCGGTTTACCTGACATACAATATCGTGCGCGAAACATTCTATCAGACTTCTGCGAATAATTTCATCTCGCACGAACTGCAGTTCCCCGATACACAGGTACTGAATAGGGAAATCAATTATTCCGACAAGACCATTAAGGTGGTTCTGTTAGGTAAGGAGGTACCCGAGAATCAGATTGTGGCGGCACAGACTAAACTGACTGACTATAAATTGAGCGGTACAAAACTGACGGTATTTCAGGGTGTGAACAATGGGGTAGAGGACCTGAGCAGTATCAAGACGATGGTCATGGAGGATTTCTATAAGAACAGTCAGCAGAAGTTGAATGAGCAGACCGAAGAAATAGACTCGCTACAGCGGGCTTTGTCGCTGTTCAGTGGCTCTTACGTAGTTAATGAGCGGATGGGGAAGGAGATGAAGGTTATCTTCCCGGAAGTCCGGTCTTTCTCAGTATCGAAAGGAATGGAGCTGAATATTGACAGCAACCGGATTGATACGGTGACATACGCAGTCATTGGCTGTGGGCAAAGATGTTGCAGTGGCTGCAGGCACGGACAGAGTCGAAGAAACTGAAACTGATTATTAATTAAGAATTAAAAAGAGATGCTGATTTTCTGACAAGCGGTATTCTGGTGGGCAGACCCCGTCCCTACAGAATTACTGGTCTGCAAGTCTGTAAAATCTATACATCAACAAACTTAATAGTAATAAACCAGAAAGCGGAAGGATTCGTTGGAATCTTTCCGCTTTCTGGTTTATTACTTTTCGCTTTGAACTCTAAGGCTTATTTCTTCCGTTTGCTGCGTTTGGCCCAGCCTTCTTCTTCGAAATCAGGAATTTCACCTTTCAAGGGACGGTCGTTTTCGTGTTGGAAGAATTGTTTCCAATCGTCCTTTCGTTTCGGTCCGCGAGCTGCTGTATAGCCACGTTCTTCCCGGCTAGGTTTTGTCTTCTTTTCGGCTTTGGGGGTCGTTTCACGGCTTTCTTTCTTGCTGCTGCGTTTGCTCCCTTTTTCTTCTCCTTCTTTTTCTTTCCGGCTGCGCTTTTTGCCGTCCTTGTCGCTTTTGCCGTTGTTCTCGCCAGCTACTTCGACGATGACTTTACGTCCGCCGTTCAGCACCACTTTGTTCAAGGCCTTGATGACCATCGGGGCTTGAGCTTCGATAATTTCGAAGAACGAGAAGTTCTGCATCAGGTCAATACGACCCACCTGGATACGTTCCTTCTTCAGGTTGCGGTTGATGAGCTCGATAATCTGATTGGCATAGAAGCCGTCTGTTTTCCCGAGGTTCAGGAAGAGGCGGGTATAGCCTTTCTCTGCTTTCCGGCTGGATTTCTCCTTGTCAGTTCCCCGTTCCTTGCGTTCTTTCGGTTCGCCTTTCTTGTCGCTGTTCTTTGGCTGTTCAATTTCAGGAGCGTTCTTGTAATATTCCAGGAAGCGGTTGAACTCCATCGATACTACACGCTTAATCAGGTCTTCTTTGCTCAGCCATTCGAATTTGCGGTAGATACTTGGCAGGAAGGTTTCGATTTCTTCTTCGTTTACTTTTACCTTTTCGATGTCGTCAATCACCTTGATGAGCTGCTGCTCACAGATTTCCTTACCGCTTGGTAACTGGCCGACAGTAAACTGTTTCTTGATGATGCGTTCGATTTCGCGCATCTTTCCTTTTTCACGCAGGTTGATGATCGCGATGGAGATACCGGTTTTTCCGGCACGTCCGGTACGTCCGCTACGGTGTGTATAGCTTTCAGTATCATCCGGTAATCCGTAGTTGATGACGTGGGTCAGGTCGTTTACGTCAAGACCACGGGCAGCCACATCGGTAGCTACCAGCAGTTGCAGGTGGCGCTGACGGAATTTCTGCATCACCAGGTCACGTTGTGCCTGGCTCAGTTCTCCGTGCAGTGAATCCGCATTGTAGCCGTCCTGTATCAGTTTGTCGGCTATTTCCTGAGTCTCTTTGCGGGTACGGCAGAAAATAATACCGTAAATCTGCGGATAAAAGTCAACTACGCGTTTCAGTGCCAGGTATTTGTCCTTGGCATGGATGATGTAAGCAATGTGGTTGACGTTCTTGCTGCCTTCGTTCTTGGTACCGATGGTGATTTCCTTGGCATCATGCAGGTAAGTTTTGGCGATACGGGAAATTTCAGGGCTCATGGTGGCCGAGAACATCAGGGTATTCCGGTCTTCAGGTACCTGTTCCAGAATAGCATTGATGCTGTCTGTGAACCCCATGTTCAGCATTTCATCGGCTTCGTCCATCACAACATCGCTGACAGTAGCCAAATTGGCCACTTTACGTTCCATCAGGTCAATAAGGCGTCCCGGTGTAGCTACAATGATATGTACTCCTTGTTTCAGGCTACGTATCTGGCTGTCGATGGAGGAACCACCGTATACCGGTAATATTTTCAAATCGGTGATATACTTTGAATAGTCTGTCAGGTCACCTGCTATCTGCAGACAGAGTTCGCGGGTAGGACAGAGAATCAATGCTTGTGGAACACGACGGGTTACGTCAATCTTTTGAATCAGCGGCAGACCAAATGCGGCTGTTTTTCCGGTTCCGGTTTGTGCCAGAGCCACTACATCGTTTCCGTTTCCTAATAGATATGGGATTACTTCTTCCTGTACGGGCATGGGATTCTCATATCCCATTTCTTCAATCGCTTTCCGTATTTCTAAGGAAACGCCGAGTTCTTCAAATGTCTTCATTCAGTTTTTCTAAAATTTCGGGGCAAAGATACGCACAATCTTTGGATAAATTGCTATACCAGTGGTGATTTATGAGGTGGAAACTGAATTAAATGGGATTCATTAACGAACGGGCATCTGCAACAATTTCCGCACCTGTTCCCGGTCGGCTTTCAATTGTGTGGTAAGCAACTCCAGCGAATCGAACCGTTGTTCGGAGCGGATGAAGGCGATGAACTCAATGCGCATCTGCTTGCGGTAGATGTTTTCCGAGAAATCGAGAATATTGACTTCGATACTCAGATTGGTACCGTTATTTACAGTGGGTCGGTGTCCGATGTTCAGCATACCGCCATAGCGGATGCCCTGTACATACGTATAAACGGCATAGACCCCCTCGGCCGGAATCAGC
>URWP01000174.1 GCA_900551645.1 uncultured Bacteroides sp. | reverse complement strand
ACTCTTCCGGAAAGCAAGAACGGGTTTTCTCCATAGCAGCTACAAACCAGTGTATCCTTGGTTCCATGGAAAATAGTCAGACCACCGTTTGCCGGCATCAACGGCTTTCCTTCCGGGAATCCTTTCGGACGTTCAGGCAACAGGCCACCGTCGTACCAGTGTACTTCCACTTCGGGCATAGAAACTTTCGGCATGTTCTCACGGGCAGGGAAAATCATTTTTACGTGCTGCGCCTGAGGAGCACATGCATTCAGCAACAGGGTAGAACTTGCTTCCACTTTGGTAGGATAACCCAGTTTCAAGGCTTTGAAAGGCTGATGCAGGATATGACAAGCCATATCTCCCAAAGCTCCTGTACCGTAATCCCACCATCCACGCCAGTTCCAAGGATGATAAATCGAATTATAAGGATTCAGTTTGGCTGGACCGGTAAAAAGTTCCCAGTTCAATGTCTTCGGAATACGTTCTTCCTTTTCCGGTTCATTCAAGCCTTGCGGCCAGATAGGACGGTCTGTTGCACATTCCACTTTTACGACATCACCGATTTCACCGTTCCAAATCCATTCGCAAACCAGATCTGTCCCCTCGCCAGATGCTCCCTGGTTTCCCATCTGAGTAACTACACCAGTCGATTTCGCCAATTTGGTCAGCAACCGTGATTCATACACCGAATGGGTTAACGGCTTCTGACAATAGACATGTTTCCCCATTGTCATCGCATCTGCGGTGATGATAGCATGGGTATGGTCGGCCGTAGCAATCATGACACCGTCAATGGATTTTCCCATTTCATCCAGCATCTTACGATAGTCCCAATATTTTTTCGCATTAGGAAACTCATCGAATACGCCTTTTGCATAATTCCAGTCCACATCGCATAATGCAACCAGATTTTCAGTGTTTTTCACGGCATTTATATTGCTATGTCCGATACCTCCGACACCGATAGCAGCAATATTCATCTTATCAGACGGTGAGATGTGTCCGAAACTCTTACCCAAGATAGAACTAGGAGCGATTGTAAAAGAAGCCAACGTGGCAGCTCCTGTCTTCAAAAATTCTCTTCGAGATACTTTTACCATAAGATTCAATTTAAAGTTAATACTATCAATATTTTTATTTAAAGTGTTTTAAAAGCCCATAGCCGTTTGTCATCGTCCTTCTCCGTTGGCGGATTTCCTCCAGTGTGGCATTATCACCAATGGCGGGTAAGGCATGCATCGTAGCGTCCTGCAGGAATTTCCAGGCATATCCGGACGCAATTGCCGAATCACGCATCGGAGGTAAATCCGGTGAAAGTTTCCCTTCAAGAATACACAAGGCAAACAAGTCGCACAACACATCGATATTCTTCCCGCCATAAGGTCTTTCTATCCGCTCGGTGCGGGTAACTCCATGCAATTCCACCACAGCCGTCTTGAAATCATGAGTCATTCTGGCTATCCCCTTGGTGCCTATCAAATCAGTATATGAATTGTGTGTCTGGTCTTTCGCCAACTGCCCATATACGAATCCCTGTGTAATATCGAATACGATTCCGTTCTGGAATGTACCATGACACTGAAGCCACCACGGGTCTTTATAGCTCCACATTCTCATCCCCTGCGCATGCCAGGTCTCATATTCGCATCCGGCATACCAGCGGGCAATATCGACATAATGCATTCCACAATCATGGAAAGCAGGTCCTTCGTATTCGTGCCCTTCACCGGGAGCCAATCCCGGAGTCATGTGGCAGATACGGATAATGGCCAGCTCACCAATCTCACCGGACTCGACAAACTGCTTCAACACATGATGATACCAGGCATTACGCAAATACAGATTGACCGTAGCGATGATGGAACTATTCTCCACTAGCTTTACCGCTTGCCACTCCCGTTCAATGGAGTCAGCTATCGGTTTCTCGGCTATCACATGCTTACCGTAACGGACCGCCTTCTCAATCTGAAACAAACGCTGGTCTGCCAACGTGAACAATCCGACGGCCTGGACAGATTCGTCTTCGAAAATGACCTGCTCGTCTGCTACAATCCGTGTACCTTCCGGAACCAGACTCTCCGCTTCTTTTCTGACTTCGGGATTCACATCGCAGATGTATGCAATGTTCCATTTCTCACTTTTCTTCATTTCATCCAAGTAGAATCTGCCCATTCTACCCAATCCGATGATTCCTATTTTTATCTGTGAATCTTTCATAACCTTTTAGATATTAAAATTTTTAAAGGCTTATTCCTCTGACACATCATCCGCCTTTACTAGCCATGCACTCATTTCCCACAACATATAGATAGGAATAAAGACAGCCATTAGAGTGAACGGATCCGAAGACGGAGTAATCACCGCGGCTACCGTCAGAAGGATGACAATGGCATACCTCCGATACTTCTTGAAAAACGTACGGGTCAGTAACCCCAATTTAGAGAACAAAGCAGCCAGCAAAGGCAATTCAAACATGATACCCATCATAAAGACCAACATCAAAAAGTTATTCATGTATGAATCCAACGTCAACTGATTGGTAATGAACGAACTCAGTTCATACGTATACAAAAAACGCAATGTCAGGGGAAATACAACATAATATCCTACCAAACACCCCAAAAAGAACATAAATGTACCGAAGATAAATATCCACCTCACTTTGATACGTTCATTATCATACAAAGCCGGACAGATGAATTTCCAGATTTCATAAATCATATAAGGAAAAATAATCAGCAGGGATGTCCAGAAAGACAAAGACATGTGAATGAAAAACTGGGATGCCAGCTTGATATTGATAACCTCCACCTGGAAAGGCTTCTCCAAAAAATCAGGGACCAAAGAAGTATATGAATTCAATTTCGCCAGAAACCGATATAAGAAGAAGTCTTCTCTGGACGGAGCCAGCACCACCTGATTGAACAGAGAAGGTATAAACATAAAACTGGTCAACACTCCTATTGCCCATGCGATAAGAATCCGTATCAATGTCCACCTCAGCACTTCCAAATGCTCCCAGAGTGGCATTTCCATATGATCTACTACATCACGCATATCGGTTATTTCTTTTCAGGAAGTGAAGTTTCGTTGTTCAAATCAGTATCCAGACCTTTATTGATATCCTTTTCGATACCGTTCATACCATCCTTGAACGTCTTGATTCCTTTCCCCAAACCGTGCATCAGTTCCGGAATCTTCTTTCCACCGAATAAGAGTAAAGCGATAAAAGCAATCAACAGGATTTCAGAGGTTCCTACAGAACCCAAAAATAAAAGTGTACCCATAACAGCAATAGATTTAAAAATTAGTATTCAATATTGAAGGTCGTCATTGAAACCTTGTGCTGCAAATATAAAGGAAGGGAAAAGGGTCGTGTAAAATGAAATATTTTTTGTAGTATTCGAAAACTTCTAAACAAATGATTTACAGAAAATTTAATATATTTTCCTGCAATAATTTATAGAGAAGAGTTGGAGATGGCACCCGTTCCAAACCTAAAGAAAAAAATGATACGATACAACCAAAAACACCTCCAATGTCTCCAATGGCATCTACACTTTCAAACTGAAAGTATTTTACAGAATGCTGTTTATCAATCTATTAAAATTACATCCAGAAAAAATACTCTACACAAATGGAGTAAAAATCAAATTATTTATAATTTCGTACGATTAAATCTAGTTTTTATGATGGCTTATGAAACGCACTGCTTTTTTCATCTTATTCGCATGCTGCTGGGTCTCGATTTTCTCCAAGAACCCCGACACCGACACTCTGCTCCAACATTTATCAGATTCATTAAACTATTGTATCAGACACAGACAAGAATACATAAATAAAAAGGAAACTCGCATAAGAACAATCAAACATCGGTTGGCAAACAAGCCACAAGACGACTGGCAACGATACGACATATATGGTCAGCTTGCCGAAGAATATCAAAAGTTCAATGTCGATTCGGCCATATATTATGCAGAGAAGAAACTAGAACTGGCAGCCCTTTATAAGAAATCATCTGAGCTTTCGATGTCTAAAATAAAACTCTCGCTACTTTGTTCCATGAGAGGCAGGTATCTGGAAGCTGAAAAAATTCTACAAAGCATAAACAGCAGTTCACTAGATAAGAATTTACATGCTGAATATTATAGTGCCTATCACCAGTTTTGGGAATATTATTCTATTTCCTCCCGAGACAACGCCTACGCTAAAAAACAATTTGCACTGTATGATGACTCACTCATCCATGTCATGGATCACTCCAGTGTATCCTATAAGATATTACAAGCCAATATTTTGGCTAATAAGAAACAATACCTAGAAGCTGAAAAGGAATTCAAAAAGTTATTGGCAGACGAAGAAGCAGGAAGTGCTTATTATGCAATGATTACTTGTGGACTTGCCTTCAATTATATGAATCTGAATCAGCCAGATCAGGCCCAAATTTATTTCACCTTATCGGCCATTACAGATTTACGCAATGCCACTAGAGAAAACATGTCATTACAGATTCTGGCGATGATGGAGTTTCAGAACAAGAATCTGGAACTGGCCTCCACCTATGCGCAAATAGCCGTAGAAGATGCCATAGCTTCAGGCATCCATTTTCGTACTTCGCAGATTTATCAATTCTATACAGACCTGAATGCCCAGTACAAACAAGAAGAAACCAAACAGAAAGCCAAATTGCGAACGAGTCTGATTGTCATCAGCTGTATCTCCTTCTGCTTGATTCTACTGGCTATTTATATTGTTCTACAGATACGGAGAATCTCCCGCATCAAGGAAACGCTTTCTCAAAGCAACGAACAGCTGAGAGAATTAAACAACCGACTGAACCTGATGAATGAAGAATTGAACCACAAAAACGAAGAGTTGCATGAAATTGGAAACATCAAAGAAAAATACATTGCCCAGTTCTTCGATTTATGTTCCAGTTATATCAATAAAATGGAGAACTACCAGAACCAACTCTATAAGCTGGCCATCAATCACCACTATGAAATGCTAGTCAAACGATTGAAGTCGACCAGCCAGATTGATGAAGAACTGGAAGCTCTCTACAAACATTTCGACAGTATTTTCTTAAGTTTGTATCCTACCTTCATAGAGGAGTTCAATGCGTTGCTGAGCGAAAACGAGAAAATCACACTTAAATCAGAACACCTGTTGAACAAGGAGCTACGCATTTATGCGTTACTCCGGCTAGGGCTGGTCGATAGCAATAAGATGGCAAGTTTTCTGCGGTGCTCCATCAGTACAATCTATAACTATCGTACTAAAATGAGGAACAAATCCAGAATCGAAAGAGATGATTTTGAAAATCAAGTCATGCAAATAGGAAAAGCAGACACCCACAAATAAAAAAAGCGAAGCAGGACTTGCTTCGCTTTTCTATTAAAACACATATAGCTTCACTTATTTCTTCTTCATCTTCTGCATCATGCCGGCCATTTTGCTACCCGTTACCATCTTCATCATCTTACGGGTCTGGTCGAATTGCTTCAACAGGCGGTTCACTTCCTGAATACTGGTACCACTACCTTTGGCGATACGGGTACGGCGGCTTCCGTTCAGGATTTCCGGATGGGTACGTTCCTGCGGAGTCATGGAATAAATGATGGCTTCGATGCTCTTGAACGCATTGTCATCGATATCGATATCCTTGATGGCCTTTCCTACACCCGGAATCATGGAAGCCAATTCCTTCAGGTTACCCATCTTCTTGATCTGATGAATTTGAGTCAGGAAGTCGTTGAAATCGAACTGGTTCTTCTGGATTTTCTTCTGCAGGCGCTTGGCTTCTTCCTCGTCGTACTGTTCCTGGGCACGTTCTACCAACGAAACGATGTCACCCATACCCAAGATACGGTCGGCCATACGGGCAGGATGGAACTGGTCTACGGCATCCAGCTTCTCGCCGGTACCCACAAACTTGATAGGCTTGTTCACCACGGTACGGATAGACAGGGCGGCACCACCACCGGTATCACCATCCAACT
>URWP01000173.1 GCA_900551645.1 uncultured Bacteroides sp. | reverse complement strand
AGTGACAACCTTATCAGGTTTTAATACGAAAAAGGTGTAAACCTATATATGATTTTAATTATTAACCCGTCAACTAAATTCAGTACACCTCAAAATAAACGTTTGTATGGACTGGAACGTCCGTTTGTTTGAATGCAAACGAACGTTTGTATAGATTGAAATGTCCGTTCGTTTGGGAGGAAACGTCCGTTTGTTTTGAGGATGGATAAAAAAATCGCTGCCCTGCCTTCACAGGCAGAGCAGCGCAAGCTACAATACAAAATACAAATACAACTAAACGAGATATTTTATTATAAGATAAGTCTCTGTTATACGATTCCTTGTGCCATCATGGCATGAGCTACTTTCATGAAACCGGCAATGTTTGCACCTTTCACGTAGTTGATGTAACCATCTTTTTCAGTTCCATATTTTACGCACTGTTCATGGATGTCGTGCATAATCTGATGAAGTTTGTCATCTACTTCTTGTGCGCTCCAGCTGATGTGCATGGCATTCTGGGTCATTTCAAGACCGGAAGTAGCTACACCACCTGCATTGACTGCCTTACCCGGCGCATACATGATCTTGTTTTCAATAAATGCATCGATAGCTTCGGGAGTACAGCCCATGTTTGAAATTTCTCCGACACAAAGAACGGAATTTTTTATCAGATTACAAGCGTCTTCGCCATTTAATTCATTTTGGGTGGCGCAAGGAAGTGCAATATCTACTTTAACTTCCCATGGACGACGTCCTGGAACGAAAGTCGCTTCCGGGAATTTTTCTGCATATGGAGCTACAATATCGTTTCCTGATGCCCGGAGTTCCAGCATATAGTCAATCTTTTCTCCACAGATTCCTGCCGGATCATATACATAACCGTCCGGTCCTGAAATAGTCACGACTTTAGCACCTAACTGGGTGGCTTTGGTAGCTGCTCCCCAGGCTACATTACCGAATCCGGAGATAGCCACGGTCTTTCCCTTGATATCGATGCCTTTCTTGTCGAGCATGTGCTTCACAAAATAAAGTCCTCCGAAACCCGTAGCTTCCGGACGTATGAGCGACCCTCCGTATTCCAAGCCTTTACCTGTAAATGTTCCGGTAAATTCATGGGTCAGTTTCTTGTACATACCGAACATGTAGCCTACTTCACGTCCTCCTACACCGATGTCGCCTGCCGGTACATCCATGTTTGGTCCCAGATGGCGCCACAGTTCCAGCATGAAAGCCTGACAGAACCGCATGATTTCAGCTTCGCTCTTTCCGCGTGGTGAAAAATCGGAGCCGCCTTTACCTCCACCCATCGGAAGGGTAGTCAGGGCATTCTTGAAAGTCTGCTCGAATCCCAGGAATTTCAGGATGGAAAGATTGACAGAAGCATGGAAACGGATACCTCCTTTATACGGGCCGATGGCATTGTTGAACTGTACACGGTAGCCCAGATTGACTTGTACTTTACCTTTGTCGTCTACCCATGGAACCCGGAAAGTGATGATACGGTCGGGTTCTACCAATCGTTCTATCAAGGATACTTTTTCAAATTCAGGATGCTGGTTGTAAACTTCTTCGATGGAAAGTAATACTTCTCTTACCGCCTGCAGGTATTCTGATTCACCCGGATGCTTGGCTTCCAAGGATGACATAAGTCTGTTGATATCCATAATAAGATTAGTTTAAGGTGTGACAATTTGTAATTGTTAGGTATTGCAAAGTTAGTTTTTAATTTGGAATAGACAAGTGTTTTTCTGTGAAAAAGCGCTATCGAATGATAAAAAGTTAAATATGGGAAACTTTCTTCTCTGGTGTCACGGATTGATTTTACAGATTGGAGTTGCATAACTCGATAGAATTTCCGATTTTTGTTTCCACGATTAAAATCATAAGGCTATGATAAACCATCTGAAACTGAACCAACTGTATTTTAAAGATACCCAGTTTGCCAACTTGATGACCCGACGGATCTTCAATGTGTTGCTGGTTGCTAATCCGTATGATGCCTTCATGCTGGAAGATGACGGACGAATTGAAGAGAAGATATTCAATGAGTATATGAATCTCAGCCTGCGTTACCCTCCTCGGTTTACGCAGGTAGTTACCCGGGAAGAAGCTTGGAAACAGCTGAATAATACGGGTTTCGATTTGGTCATTTGTATGCCGGGGTCTGATAACAGCGATACTTTTGACATTGCCCGTGAAATCAAGCAGAAATATACCAATCTTCCGTTAGTGGTCCTCACCCCGTTTTCACATGGAATCCGGAAACGGATGGAACACGAAGACCTGAGTATTTTCGAATATGTATTCTGTTGGTTGGGAAATACGGATTTGTTGGTGTCTATCATCAAGCTGATAGAAGATAAGATGAATCTGGAACATGATATCAAGGAAGTAGGTGTGCAGATGATTCTGCTGGTGGAAGACTCTATCCGCTTCTATTCTTCTGTGTTACCTAATCTGTATAAATTCGTGTTGAGGCAAAGTCAGGAATTTGCGACAGAAGCCTTGAACGAACATCAGCGTACGTTACGTATGCGAGGACGTCCTAAAATTGTACTGGCACGTTCTTATGAAGAAGCAAAAGAACTGTACTTAAAGTATGCAGACAATGTTTTGGGAGTCATTTCCGATGCGCGTTATCCTCGGGAAGGGGTAGTGGATCCGCTTGCAGGCATCCGGCTGCTGAAGGAGATTCGTTCCATGAATCCTTTTCTGCCTTTGATTCTACAGTCATCCGAGGTAGAAAACCGGAAGTATGCTTTGGAATGTAGAGCACAGTTCGTTGATAAGAACTCCAAGAAAATGAATATCGATTTGCGGGAAGCAATTTCTGAACATTTCGGATTTGGTGACTTTATCTTCCGCGACCCTGTTACAAAAGAAGAAGTGGCTCATATCCGCAATCTGAAGGATCTGCAGAATGCGGTCTTTACCATTCCGGCCGATTCGTTTTTGTATCACATTGGGCGTAATCATGTTTCCCGTTGGTTATACTCACGGGCTATTTTTCCGGTAGCTGAGTTTCTGAAACAGATTACCTGGGAGTCTTTACAGGATTTGGATGCACATCGGCAGATTATTTTTGAGGCAATTGTGAAATACCGGAAGATGAAGAACCAGGGAGTAGTGGCTGAATTCAAACGTGACCGGTTTGACCGCTATTCTAATTTTGCCCGTATCGGTGACGGATCTTTAGGTGGAAAAGGCCGTGGACTGGCTTTTATCGATAATCTGTTGAAGCGTCATATAGAATTCGATGAATTCGAAAATGCTTCGGTTGTAATCCCCAAGACTGTAGTGCTTTGTACAGATATATTCGATGAGTTCATGGATACTAACCAGCTGTATCAGTTGGCATTGAGTGATGTGGATGATGATACTATCTTGCATGCTTTTCTGCGTGCCAAGTTACCGGACAGACTGGTGGAAGATTTCTTTACGTTTTTCGAGGTGGTTAAATCGCCTATCGCTATCCGTTCTTCCAGTTTGTTGGAAGATTCCCATTACCAGCCTTTTGCCGGAGTCTATTCTACTTATATGATTCCTTATCTGGATGATAAATATGAGATGTTGCGGATGTTGAGTGATGCCATCAAGGCTGTTTATGCTTCAGTATTCTATAAAGATAGTAAGGCATATATGCAAGCCACCAGTAATGTCATCGATCAGGAAAAGATGGCGGTTATCCTTCAGGAGGTGGTCGGTACTCAATATGGCGACCGGTATTATCCGGCTATTTCAGGAGTAGCCCGTTCCATCAACTATTATCCCATCAACGATGAACAGGCTGAAGAGGGAATTGTCAGTCTGGCTTTAGGATTGGGTAAATATATTGTTGACGGTGGGCTGACATTACGTGTCTGTCCATATCATCCTACACAGGTTCTTCAGACCAGTGAGATGGAAATAGCTCTCCGGGAAACCCAGACTCGTTTTTATGCGCTCGATCTGAAGAATATGGGGCAGAATTTCTCTTTGGATGATGGCTTCAATTTATTGAAACTTTCAGTAAAAGATGCAGAAGCCGATGGTTCACTGAATTATCTGGCCTCTACTTATGATCCGTATGATATGGTAATACGTGATGGCATCTATCCAGGTGGACGGAAACTGATTACGTTTGCCAATATTTTGCAGCATGATGTATTTCCGTTGGCTGCTATTTTGCGATTGGCTCAGAAATATGGACAGGGGGAGATGCGACGCCCGGTTGAGATTGAGTTTGCTGTGAATTTTGATTCCAAGACCAAGAGCGGTACTTTTTATCTGTTACAGATTCGTCCGATGGTGGATGTAAAAGCAGACTTGGCAGAAGATCTGCATGCGGTACCCGATGAGGATTTGTTATTGAAGAGTGAGAATGCATTAGGGCATGGTATCATCGATGATGTGTGTGATGTGATTTATGTGAAGACACAAGGTTATTCGGCCTCGAACAATCAACTGATAGCTTATGACATCGAAAAGTGGAATAAACGTTTTCTAGACGAGGGAAAGCATTATGTTCTGGTAGGACCCGGAAGGTGGGGAAGCAGTGATACTTGGTTGGGAATTCCGGTGAAATGGCCAAACATATCGGCGGCACGTATCATTGTCGAAGCCGGTCTGACTAACTACCGGGTTGATCCGAGTCAGGGAACTCATTTTTTCCAGAACCTGACTTCGTTGGGAGTAGGTTATTTCACCATTAACGCCTATATGAACGACGGACTGTATAATCAGGAGCTTCTGGATGCTATGCCGGCGGTAGAAGAAACCAAGTTTATTCGCTGGGTACGGTTCGAACATCCTCTTACCATTAAGATGAATGGAAAGAAAAAGATTGGAATCGTTCAGTTGCCAGCAGACAGGTAAGCTTAGTCATAAATACAGATAGAATGACAGACAGATTTTATCTGCTTGTGAAAATAACTGTCTTTCATCTCTCGGTAATATTTGAAAATAACGGCCGGAATGAATGGAAAGCTCCATGTATCAGGTTGTTTTTTGAAAATATTTCATACTTTCCTGTAATAAGAAAGCACTCACTACCTGTTGGTTAGATGAGGGCTTTCTTACTTTTCCTGTAAATCGGCATATAATTCAGTAATAAACCCCTATTATGTTTAATTTTTGATAAAATTCTTTTCAACGTGACGTAAAGATTATACCTTTGTTCCGTAAAATGAAAATAAGGATTTTTGCATGCATAGACTTTATTTCTTTCTGTTCTGCGCTGTTCTTTTTGCTTCTTGTTCTAAGAAGTATAAAATAGAAGGTACTTCCTCGGTTTCTTTGCTGGACGGTAAGATGCTTTTTATTAAGGTTCCGGCAGGCGACCATTGGGAGAATATTGATTCGGCAGAGGTTATACATGGATTGTTCAAGATGAAAGGAGAGGTAGATTCTACCGTTTTTGCGTCCTTGTATATGGATGACGAATGTATCATGCCTTTAGTTATCGAACCAGGAAACATCCGGATTTCCATTGATAATGCTGGCATTACCATAAAGGGAACACCATTGAATGACAGTTTCAATGATTTTATACTGAAAAAGAATTCATTGGATGACAGGGCTTATGATGTAGAGCATGAAGAAAGCAGGATGATTATGGATGGTCATGATCTGGCAACAGTCCATAATGAAATAGGAAAGAAACGGGCTGCATTGGCTGATGAAATGAATAATTTGGCTAAAGAGTTTATTCAGCAGAATTATGAAAATGTATTAGGCCCCGGAGTCTTTCTGATGTTGTTTAATGGAATGCCTTATCCGGTACTTACTCCTATGATGGAAGAAATTGTATCGAAGGCACCAGAGTCGTTTATGAATGATCCTTTGGTGAAAGAATATGTAGCTGTGGCCCGAAGTAATATGGAGAAGATGAATCGTCATCCATAAGGGAAAAAGGCTTATAAAAAACGTCCGTTCCAAACTGTTGAAAGCTGTTTGGAACGGACGTTTTCTTTTAGCGGATGCCGGTCGGTTTATTGGTAAGCATTCGAAGAAATGCACCTTTTACACTTTGAGGTTTGGTTGTA
>URWP01000172.1 GCA_900551645.1 uncultured Bacteroides sp. | reverse complement strand
GGCGCCGATACGGTTGGCTGCCGCGGCTGTCAGGTTGGCCAGTTGTAATGAATGCTGGAAAGTTCCCGGAGCAATTTCAGACATTTCTCGTATCAGCTTGGTATTGATGTTGGATAATTCTACAAGAGTCACATTGGAGGTGAATCCGAAAGTCTTTTCCAGAATGAACAGCAACGGATAGGTGAACAGCAGCAGAATGCCGTTGATGATGAAATTGATATAGATGTGTGTACTTAACTGACTGACGTCATTGGCATGCATCAGATCGAGCGACAAATACAGGATTGAGTAGGTACATGTGACTAGCAAGGCGCTTCGTAGCAGCTGTGAACGCTGGGAAAGTTCTCTCAGACTATAGATTCCTACCATACCTGCCATGGATTGTAACAGAATGAACTCATGAGGCGTGCGCAGGGAAATGGAACAGAGCAGTACCAGAATGATGTGAGCCATGAAAGCCGTTCGCGAATCAAGGAAAATACGTATGATGATGGGCCCCATAGCAAAAGGAATGATATAGACACTGGTCAGGAGGTGCTCAACCGTAATGGAGCTTATGACGCTGAAGAAAATGATGAGGCTGAACAACAGGTACCAGCTTCTGCGGTTTTGGTAGTAATCGCTTCGGAACAGTTCCAGATAGATGAAGAATGTAGCGATAAGCAGGGAGACGAACAAAACCTGTCCGGCTAGTGCCAGTCTTTTTTCGGCGGTAGTTTCGCTTCGTTTATCCCATTCCTGCTGAAGGGAGTTCAGAATGATGAAAGTCCGCTTGTCGATAATTTCTCCACGGTCGACAATCTTTTGTCCGTTCATGACAAAGCCATTGGCCCAAGAGATATCCTCCAGCAGGTCGTTCCGGAGAGCTTCCGAGCGTTTGGCATCGTAGATAAGGTTAGGAGTCAAATAATTGTTCAGGTTACACTGCTGTAACAGATTCTTCTGAAAGTGAAGAGTGTCTGAACAGATAAGGTTTTCGTAGGCCTGCTTGGTGGTGTATATGGACTGTATAGCCAGTTCGTGGGAAGTATTCTGATCGATTTCCTGAATATATTCCAGACTGTCCTTGTGCAGTTGTGACAGGTCGGTGGATGAAATGATTCCTTTCTTATAAAAATCTTTCAACTGTTTTTCGATATAATAGTAATAAGATACGGAAGGCAGGATTTTCCGGAGAGAGACATTATAGTCGTTCTGGAACTTGCGCAGCATCTGTTCACCGATTTCTTTGTTGCGGATATAATACGGATGGTAATTGGCCAGAATACTGTCCTGTTCTTTTTTTATCTGGCTTTCATCTTTATAGATGGGAAAATCAAATGAAGCCTGCAAAAGCCCGTATTTCCAAGGCTTGTTGATTTCAAACTGATAGTTGAATTGTCCTTCTTTAGGTAAAAAATAGACGATAATGGCTACCGTTGCTACGAAAAGAATGAGCTTATAAAACAGGTCTCGGTAAGAGAACTTTCTTTCTGTCTGGAAACTTTTCATGTGATACAGTGATTTTGGGCGCAAAATAAGAAAAAAACGGGAAATTTAGCTTATTTTTGCAGCGTATTTTTAGATAGAAACCACTATGTCAGAAAGAAAAGTAAGAGTTCGTTTTGCACCGAGTCCGACAGGTGCATTGCATATCGGTGGTGTGCGCACTGCCTTATATAACTATCTGTTTGCCCGTCAGCATGGGGGAGATCTGATTTTCCGTATTGAAGATACGGATTCAAACCGTTTCGTTCCAGGAGCGGAAGAATACATTATCGAATCGTTCGACTGGTTAGGTATTAAGTTTGATGAAGGAGTCAGCTTCGGTGGCAACTATGGGCCGTATCGTCAGTCAGAACGTCGCGATATCTATAAGAAATATGTAAAGGTCCTGTTGGATAACGGAAAAGCTTATATCGCTTTCGATACTCCGGAGGAACTGGATGCTAAACGTAAAGAAATTCCGAATTTTCAGTATGACGCTACCACCCGTCTGTCTATGCGTAATTCACTGACTCTGCCGAAAGAGGAAGTAGACCGTCTGATAACGGAAGGACAGCAGTATGTAGTCCGTTTCAAGATTGAACCGAACGAAGATGTGCATGTACATGATATTATCCGTGGCGAAGTAGTCATCAACTCTTCTATTCTGGATGATAAGGTTCTGTATAAATCGGCTGATGAACTGCCTACTTATCACCTGGCGAACATTGTGGATGACCATTTGATGGAAGTATCGCATGTTATCCGCGGTGAGGAATGGTTGCCTTCTGCTCCGCTTCATGTCCTGCTGTACCGGGCATTCGGTTGGGAAGATACGATGCCGGAATTCGCTCATCTGCCCTTGTTGTTAAAGCCGGATGGAAACGGTAAGTTGAGTAAACGTGACGGAGACCGTCTGGGTTTCCCGGTATTCCCGTTGGAATGGCATGATCCGAAGACAGGTGAAGTTTCTTCCGGTTACCGTGAATCAGGATATTTGCCCGAAGCTGTTATCAATTTCCTGGCTTTGCTGGGCTGGAATCCGGGTAATGACCAGGAACTGATGTCGATGGATGAATTGATTAAGCTGTTTGACTTGCACCGTTGCAGCAAGGCGGGGGCCAAGTTCGATTATGAAAAGGGAAAATGGTTCAATCATGAATACATTATTCACATGGATGACCGGAAGTTGGCCGAGTTGTTCATGCCTATCCTGAAGGAGCATGGAATTGAGGCTCCGATGGATACTGTGGCTACAGTCATGGGACTGATGAAAGGCCGTGTAAGTTTTATCAAGGAATTGTGGGATACCTGCAAGTTCTTCTTTGTAGCTCCGACTGAATACGATGAGAAGACAGTGAAGAAACGTTGGAAAGAAGATTCGGCTGTCTGTATGGCTGAATTGGCCGACCTGTTGGAATCGCTGGATGATTTCTCACTGGAACATCAGGAACAGGTGGTAATGAAGTGGATTGAAGACAAGGGTTATCATATGGGTAACATTATGAACGCTTTCCGCTTGACATTGGTGGGCGAAGGTAAAGGACCACACATGTTTGATATTACTGCCGTATTAGGAAAGGAAGAAACAGTACGTCGTATGCGTCGGGCTATCGAAGTACTTAAATAAACGGGATTAAGATGATTTATAATCTGATTATATATCTTTATGTGGGTGCAGTCAAATTGGCTGCACTTTTCAGTAAGAAGGTATCTGTTATGGTGAAAGGCGAAAATGAAGCCTTTTCCCTATTGCAGCAGCGTATTGATCGGAAAGCAAGATATATCTGGTTTCATGCGGCGTCCTTGGGAGAATTTGAACAGGGCAGACCGTTGATTGAAGAAATCCGGAAACGCTATCCGGATTATAAGATTCTTCAGACCTTTTTCTCTCCTTCAGGATACGAGGTACGGAAGGATTATAAGGGAGCTGATGTGGTATGTTATCTGCCGTTGGATACACCTGCCAACGCGCGTCGGTTTGTAGAACTGGCTCGTCCGTGTATGGCTTTCTTCATTAAATATGAGTTCTGGAAGAACTATCTGACAGAACTGAACCGTCGGGAGATACCTGTATATAGTGTGTCTTCCATCTTCCGTCCGGGACAACTGTTTTTCCGTTGGTATGGAGGAGAGTATCGGGGTATCCTGAAGTGTTTTGCCCATCTTTTTGTGCAGAATCAGGAATCGGTTGAACTTTTGAAGAAAATAGGAATAACCAATACGACGGTAGTGGGTGACACTCGATTCGACAGAGTCCTGGAAATCTGCCGACAGGCTAAAGAGCTGCCGATGGTGGAACTGTTCCGTGGAGAAAACCTGACTTTGGTGGCCGGAAGTTCCTGGGCACCAGATGAAGATATTTTCATCCCTTATTTCAATACTCACCAGAACATGAAACTGATTATTGCTCCTCATGTCATCAGTGAAAGTCACATTGTAGAGATTATCCGGAAGCTGGAACGGCCTGTAGTACGTTATTCGCAGCTGACAGAAGAAAAAGTCCGGCAGGCTGACTGTCTGATTATCGATTGCTTCGGTTTGCTGTCTTCCATTTACCGGTATGGTGAGATTGCTTATATCGGAGGTGGCTTTGGCGTAGGTATACACAATACATTGGAAGCTGCTGTATACGGTATGCCTGTCATTTTTGGACCGAATAACCAGAAATTCATGGAAGCTCAAGGACTGAAGGAGGCAAAGGGCGGATTTGAAATACATGGCGCTACCGACTTCAACGAGCTGATGGACAAGTTCTGTACTGATTACGGATTTTTGGACAAGGCGGGAAAGAAAGCTGGGAATTATGTCCGGAACAATGCCGGAGCTTTGGATAAAATAATGAAAGAAGTAAAACTTTGAATGACGGTAAAGCCGTTCAAATATTTAATTTAGGGGCTATGCAGTATTTTTTGAGTGATTACATGGAAGGCGCTCATCCATTAATCCTGGAACGCCTGATGCAGACGAATATGGAGAAAACTCCTGGGTATGGAACTGATTATTATTGTGCGGAAGCGCGTGAGAAAATCCGGCAGGCCTGCGGTTGTCCGGGAGCTTCGGTGCACTTCCTGGTAGGTGGAACACAGACTAATGCTACGGTCATCACTTCGGTTCTCCGTCCTTATGAAGGCGTGATGGCTGCCGAAAGCGGCCATATCAACCAGCACGAAGCCGGTGCGGTTGAGGCTGGAGGTCATAAAGTGCTGGGATTACCACATCGTAACGGTAAACTGGCGGCAGAAGATGTAGACAGATATGTCACCGAGTTTTATGCCGGTCCCAGTTGGGAACATATGGTGGCACCTGCTATGGTCTATATATCTCATCCTACTGAATACGGGACACTTTATACGTTGGAGGAACTGAGAGCCTTATCGGTAGTTTGCCGTAAACATCAGATTCCGTTGTTTCTGGATGGTGCACGTCTGGGATATGGACTGGCTGCTCATGGAACTGATGTGACATTGAAAGACATTGCCGCCTTGTGTGATATCTTCTATATTGGAGGTACTAAGGTTGGAGCTTTGTTCGGTGAAGCAGTAGTCTTTACTCACCCTGGGCTGGTAAAACAGTTTGATACTATCGTGAAACAACGCGGGGTTCTGTTGGCAAAAGGCCGGCTGCTCGGACTGCAGTTCGATACTTTGTTTACTGATGACCTGTATATCCGGATAGCCCGTCATGCCATTGAAATGGCAGACCGTATTGTTTCGGCCTTGCGTGAGAAAGGTTATCACTTCCTGATAGAACCGGAAACGAATCAGTTGTTTGTCATTATGGAGAACAAACGCCTGGAAGAACTTTCCAGAACAGTAGGTGTGGAAGTTTGGGAGAAGGTAGACGAGGAACATACTGCTGTACGTATCGCTACCAGTTGGGCTACCCGCGAAGAAGATGTATCGGTATTGATCGGACAGCTTTAAAGAAATTCTGATTTTATGAAGGAAACGGGAGATTTGGAAATAAGCAGGTTCCAAATCTCCCGTTGATGTTTGTCGGCCTTTTTGAGGTATTCCGGTTATTCCTCTTCTTTGAACCAAGAGGCATACATCAGATAGCCATTGGCTATTTTCTGATTCAATTCTTTGCTTTGCTGTGGATCAACTTTCTTGATAAATCTGGCAGGAACTCCTCCCCATAAGGTATGTGGCTCAATGACGGTGTTGGCTAATACCAGGGCTCCGGCCGCCACGATAGCTCCTTCGCCTACCACAGCATGGTCGAGTAGGGTAGAGCCCATGCCAATCAGGGCGTTGTCTTTCACAATGGCTCCGTGTAGAGTTACATTGTGCCCGATGGATACGTCGTTGCCGATTTCAACAGTTGATTTTTCATACAGGGTATGCAGGACGCTACCGTCCTGTATGTTTACCCGGTCTCCGATACGGATGGAATTGACATCGCCGCGCAGTACAGTGTTGAACCATATACTACAGTCGCGTCCCATGATTACATCTCCTATGATAGTGGCATTGTCGGCCAGGTAGCAGTTCTCTCCAATGACGGGAGTGAAACCGCGGACAGATTTGATGAGTGCCATATTTCTTTTACTGTTTTAATTTTGTCTTTATATTCAAGTGAACCGATGTTTCAGAGTGCGGCG
>URWP01000171.1 GCA_900551645.1 uncultured Bacteroides sp. | reverse complement strand
GGTCAGGAAACCAAAGTTATGAAGAACAAAGTAGTCTATTAAGACTCTAATTAAGTGTAAAGGATAGCCCTTTATTCATAGCGTAGTGCTTCGATTGGGTCCAGATCTGCTGCTTTTTTGGCCGGATACCATCCGAAGAATACTCCGGTAAAAGTACATACGGCAAATGAAAGCAATACACTCCAAGGTTGGATAAATACTGGCCAGTGGGCTACCGATTTGATGATGAAGCTGGCTCCGCAGCCTAGAATGACTCCTATCAGACCTCCGGTAATACTTATAAGGATAGATTCTATCAGGAACTGCGAGAGGATGTCTATTCCTCGGGCTCCTACAGACATACGTAGACCGATTTCCCGAGTACGTTCTGTTACGCTTACATACATAATGTTCATGATACCGATGCCTCCTACTACCAATGAAATTCCTGCTATGCAAGCCAGCAATGTGGTCATAAGGTCGGTTGTAGTATTCAGCATTGAACTTAATTCCTGTTGGGTACGGATGTCGAAGTCGTCATCATCCGTATCTTTCAGCTTGTGTTCCCTTCGCAGTATTTCACTTATTTCATCTACAGCCTCTTCGGTCATGTCTTCGGTCAATGCTGAAGCAAAGATACCACTCAGGTAGGTTTGTGCCAGCAAACGTTTCATGACAGTAGAGTAGGGTGCCAGCACTACATCGTCTTGGTCCATACCCATGGAGTTGTAACCTTTTGATTCCAGGACTCCAATAACACGGAGAGGAATCTTGTTGCATCGGATAATTTTACCGATAGGGTCAATGCCGTCCGGAAACAGGTTGTCGACAATGGTTTTACCTATGACACAGACCTTGGCTGCTGTCCGTTCGTCATTCTCGGTAAACATTTCGCCTTGTTCTACTTTCAGTTGTCGTATCTTCAGATAATCGATACTGACACCCGTTACAGAAGAAGGATAGTTGTTTGCTCCGGCAATCAGCTGCCCGGATGAAGATACGTTCGGGCTGATAGCCGACAGGTACATGCATTCATCACGGAGTTTTTCGTAGTTTTCCAGTTTCAGGGTTTGCATGGATGAAGCATCTTGGCGTACACCGCCCCTCATGTCACCGCCCGGATGAATTATAATCATGTTCGATCCCATTTCTGAAATCTGTTGCTGGATGCTCCGTTTAGAGCCCTGACCGATAGCCAGCATGGCAATGACCGATGCTACACCGATGATGATACCCAACATGGTGAGGAAAGCACGCATTTTATTGTTGGACAAGGCTCGTAAAGCTATTTTTAAAAGATTCGTTCCATTCATTGTGGTTTGTTTTTAGATGGTTGACTTTTGCGGTCTTATTCATCTTCATTTTTCGGTAGAGCGGCTAAAGCCTCGGCTGCCGAAAGGATATGTGGATTGACACAGTCTTCGATGACATGTCCGTCTCTCAGTCGGATATTCCGGCTGCTGTATTGCGAGAGTTCCGGGTTATGTGTCACAAAGATGATTGTACGGCCTTCGGCATGTAACTTCTGGAAAAGTACCAGAATTTCGAACGAAGTCCGTGTGTCCAGGTTTCCCGTAGCTTCATCGGCCAAAATGACAGCCGGATTATTTACCAATGCACGAGCAATGGCTACACGTTGCATCTGGCCACCTGACATTTGGTTGGATTTGTGCTCCAGACGGTCGCCCAAGCCTACAGCTATCAATGCATCGATAGCTCTGCGACGTCGTTCTACTGCACTGACTGACGAATTGTACATCAATGGAAGTTCCACGTTTTCTACGGCTGTAGTTTTAGGCAGCAAGTTATAGTTCTGAAAAACAAAGCCGATTTTTCGGTTACGCAGAACTGCACGTTGAGGTTTGGACATCGTGCGGACTGATACGCCGTCCAGCAGGTATTCTCCACTGGTAGGTGTATCCAGACAGCCCAAGGTATTCAATAATGTGGACTTTCCGGATCCGGAGGTACCCATGATTGTAACGAATTCCCCTTCCTGTATGCTGAAAGTTATGCCTCGAAGTGCATGAACGACTTCGTCACCAACCAGGAAATTCCGTTTGATATTCTGAAGTTCAATAACAGTCTTGCTCATATCATTCAAGTTTTACCTTGGTTATTTTTTCTTGTTACGGTCTGGAGGGCCTGGCATGAAAGGACTACGTTCGCTTTCTCCTCCAGGTAGAGCCTCGCCTTCCATGGCTGTTTCATCGGTTTTGACTATTGTTTCGGTTACTATAGCCGTTCCTTCAGCGATTCCACTCAATATTTCGGTGTTCACACCGTCACTCATACCGATTTTTACCGGATGGGCTGTAAATACATTGTTTTCCAATGTCCATACTTTGTGTGTACCTTGACAATCCTTTACTGTGCGTTTTCCGATAATCTGTTTCTCTGGGATAAAACGGAGGGATTTGCTGGGTACAACCAATACATTCTCCCGGACATCGGTGTAGATAGTCACGTTGGCTGTCAGGCGTGGTTTCAGTTTCAGATCCGGATTGTCGGCGGTGATGACTACTTCGTAAGTTACTACTGTTTCTGTCGTTGTGCTGGAGCTGCTGGAACTGCTGTTGGTACTGCCCAGGCGTATTTGTTGGACAGTTCCTTCGAATACGTCATTCGGATAGGCATCTACAGTAAAGGTACATTTGGAGCCTTCCATAACACCGGGGATGTCAGCCTCGTCGATGTCGGCTACTACTTGCATTTTGGTCAAGTCGGCGGCAATGGTGAAGAGAGTCGGAGTTTCAAAGCCAGAAGCTACAGTTTGTCCTTCTTCTACATCCTTACTGGTTACAATACCGTCAATCGGTGAAGTGATTGTCGCATACGACAGGTTACGTTCTGCTTTGGCGAGTGCTGCCTGTGATTGGTTATAGCTACTTAAAGCACGCTGGTAGTTGTATACGCATTCTTCGTATTCTGTTTCACTGATGAGCTGTTTTTCGTGCAGCTTCTGATTCCGTTCATACAGTTTCTTCTGATACTCGTATTCAGCTTTGGCACCATCAAACGTAGCTTGTGCCGATTGAAGGTCACTCAACAGGGTTACTCTATCCATTTCTGCAATGATTTCACCTTTTTTTACAACTGAGTTGTAATCGATGTAAATCTTGTCAATAATACCGGACACCTGTGTACCGACTTCTACTTCTGTTACCGGTTCGATGGTACCGGTTGCGGTAATTGAGTTGCTTACACTTCCTCGTTTGACTGATTCGGTTGCGAAATCTACCTGATTCTGGACTTTATTTCCACCAAAAGCCCAAATCCCAGCTGCTATGATGATAATGGCGGCAGCGCTTCCGATAATTATTTTCTTTTTGTTCATATAGCGTATTTTTTAGATTTTAATAGATTCTCCTGCATAAAAATCGAGCAGGGTACGATTTAAGATAGCCATATATTTAGCTTGAATACGTTGTTGTTGGGCACTTAACAGATTGTTCTTTTCAGTCAGCAACTCTACTGTATTTTTCATGCCGAGAGTGAATTGCTCGTTTACCAGATCAAAACTGGTTTGGCTGCTTTTCAGTTTGGAATCGGCTGCTGCGAATTGCTGTTGGGCATTCAGTGCGTCCAACCATAATGTCTCGATTGTTTTATACAGTTCTTTTTCTTGGTTAGTCAGTTCCAACAAGCTATTGTCGTATTGTATGCGCGCTTTTTGTACAGCAGTCTTGTTCTGACGATTGTCGAAGATAGGAATACTTAATGTTACTCCTAGCATATTGTTCCAACCGCTTTTCATCTGTTCTGCCCAATTGCTTTGACTGGCATTGTTGGTCATACTCGCGGTTGATGCCGATAGGCTGATAGTAGGCAGGTACCCTGCTTTAGCCGATGAAATAGACAACTTGGCATTTTCAATACTGAGCTTGCTGCTTTGGATTTCAGGGCGTTGGGCAAGGGCTGCCTGATAAATATCCTGTTGGTTAGGGAGTAGCTGCATGACCTTTGATTCGTCCAAGGTAGGGATTACCAAGTCCATTTCGGCTGTGCCGTCCAATTCCAACAGTTGTTTTAATTGTAGCTTGTAGTCTCGGAGTGAACTTTCAGAAGTGACTAATTGGTATTCATCGTTACTGAGTTGTGCTTCCAGTTGTGCTAAGTCAGCCTTGGAGATACTTCCTTCATTAAAAAGCTCCTTGGCACGTTCGTAGGTGGCTTTGCTGACTTCCACGGTTCCCTGGTTGATAGCTACTGACTCGTCGGCGTACAGAATCTGCAGGTAAAGTTGGGTTATCTGTTCTTGTAGTGTATTGCTGGTGGTTGAGATTGTCAGTTCCGCAATTTGTTGGTTTGTTTGCTGCTGCTTGATGTTATTCAGACGCTGGCCACCATTCCAGAGTGTCCATTGTGTCCGTAGTTCATAACTACCGTTGTAAGTGTTTTTGTTGTCACTGGTAATGATTTCTGTTCCACTTACCGTAGCACTCTGTTCCTGATATGGGCGGTTTACTAGGTTGTGTCCGGTACTGAATGAAAGGCTTGGGAAGAGGGCTGCCTTGGCGTTCTTAACATCTTCTTCCGTCTCTTGGAGGGAGAGTCGGTTCTGCTGCAGCTGAATATTCTTTTCAAGTGCATAGGCTATACAGTCGTCCAAAGTCCACTGCTTTTTTTCTTGTGCACCAGCCTGCATGGCCAATGCCATTGCAGCTATGAGAAATAAACTTCGCTGTTTCATAATCTGATTCTTGTTTTTTGTTGTTACAAAAGTAGAAACAACATTCATGTTTCGCAAAAGTGATAGATTGCTCAGCAATAAATCGGGACAAACTGTTGTTTTTTCCCGATAAATCGCTTTCTTTGTAATCATTATAAAAACGGTTTCAATGAAAAAACAGATTATTACCATTTATAATTTCTATCGGGACGGTTTCCGTGATATGACTTGGGGACGCGTTTTATGGTGGCTTATCCTGGTCAAACTGTTTATAATCTTTGTTGTCCTGAAGTTTTTTTTCTTCCCTGCTTTTTTGGGCGGAAAAACCGAAAAAGAGAAACAGGAATATGTAGGAACTGAATTGATCGATAGGGCGCTAGAAAGTAGAATAAACTCTGTAAATAATTAATTATCAATAAATTATATTAGTATGTTTGAAGCAATTGACACATCGATGATTAACTGGTCACGTGCGCAGTTCGCACTCACGGCCATGTATCATTGGCTGTTTGTACCGTTGACCTTAGGACTTGCCGTAGTGATGGGTACGATGGAAACCTTGTATGTAGTGACTGGTAGGAATTTCTGGAAACGTACGGCTCAGTTCTGGATGAAGCTGTTCGGTATTAATTTTGCGGTAGGTGTAGCTACCGGATTGATTCTGGAATTTGAGTTCGGGACAAACTGGAGTAACTACTCTTGGTTTGTGGGCGATATCTTTGGAGCTCCGTTGGCTATTGAAGGTATTCTGGCCTTTTTTATGGAAGCTACATTTGTAGCAGTGATGTTTTTTGGTTGGAAGAAAGTCAGTAAAGGTTTCCATTTGGCCTCCACTTGGCTTACCGGATTGGGTGCGACGATTTCTGCCTGGTGGATTCTGGTGGCTAATGCCTGGATGCAATATCCGGTAGGTATGGCTTTTAATCCGGATACCATGCGTAATGAGATGGTGGATTTTCTGGCTGTTGCCTTTTCGCCGGTAGCTGTCATGAAGTTTCTTCATACCGTATTAAGCAGTTGGGTGCTGGGAGCTGTGTTTGTTATCGGTGTCAGTGCCTGGTATCTGCTTCGGAAACGTGAAACAGAATTTGCCACATCGAGTATCAAGGTTGCTTCTTGTATCGGATTGTTTGCGGCTTTGGTAACTGCTGGGACAGGGGATAAGTCTGCTTATCAGGTAGCTCATGTACAACCTATGAAGTTGGCTGCTATGGAAGGACTGTATGATGGAGGTTTTCGTGAACCTTTGACAGTGATAGGTTCACTCAAGATTCCTTATATGCTTTCTTTTCTAGCTACTCATGATACAAACGGTTATGTACCGGGTATCAATAATTTGCTGGATGGAGGATTTGAGCAGGCCGATGGTACGGTAGCTCTTTCGGCAGAAGAGAAGATTATCCGTGGAAAGTTGGCTATTGAAGCTTTGGGACAATACCGGCAAGCCA
>URWP01000170.1 GCA_900551645.1 uncultured Bacteroides sp. | reverse complement strand
CAAAGGTATGTCCGGTAAACGAAGATGCCGTGATTTGGGGAATGATACTATGCGCGTATCATTGCAACTCTCATGCTTTTACCTTTCACATACTTCGCTTCTTGTCACTTCCTGTCATTCTTTCAGCCGGTCAATGGTCTTTCGGATGCCGTATGCGACCGATGTCATGTTGTTCTTGATGGATGACAGCGCGGAAGACAGGGTCGATACCGAAACGGAACGTGTCCCGTCCTTGGACTGCAGGAATGCACCCTTGCCGAGAACATTCTGCCACCGGGACTGGATAAGCGAGTTTTCAAGAAGCGCGTCGAACAGGATTACCACACGGCGGATATTGTTCACTCGGATGGAAAAGCCTTTCTTACAGGCGAAAAGAGCCTCCATGTCTTCAATGCGTACAGAAACACAGAACAGATGATAAGTATTGGCACAAGCCACAATACTTTCCATCTGTTCCGGGGTAAAATCACAGCCAAAAGAAAGGGAGAGATCTGCCGGTCGGTCAATGTGGGGCGGACCGAGCGGAGGCAACGATTCCGAGGTATCATACATCCGTTTCAGCTTCATGCACTCGTCAAACGTGAAATTCGGCGTAGCAAAGCAAATCTGGACGAAACGGGCGTACTCGGTCAGCAGCCCCTTGACGATGTGGATGTTCATTTCGTGGCAGTTCCGGCAGGCCGCATGGTCGCAGTCTATGTACCGGTGTCCGTTTACGAAATCGTCCACATAACGGTGGTACTGTTTACCACCCGACACAACATCGTGGAGATAAACTGTTTTTGCTTCGGTTAGCAGGGCGAAAAGTTCATTCGCCACATCCTTCTCCGCAGCGAAGTGCTGCAGGTGTTGGCTCCCTCCAAAAAGAGAGAAGGCCGTCTTCAGGTCTTTTCATGTCGATTTACCTTTTTGAGTTTATAATATGTGATGAAAGCATTAACTTCGGTTGCGTTCACAACCGGAGCAATGCCATAAATTGATGTTTGTAAATTAGACATGAACCACATAGTGCCGTCAATTAGTGAAACAAACCGTTTACAAGATTCACTGCCTCGTCCTTCTTCTTGTTGATAATCTTGGCATACACCTGTGTCATTTTTACGTCGGCATGACCGAGCAACTTCGAGACGGTATATAAATCCGCGCCGAGCGTCAGCATCATGGTGGCGAATGTATGCCGGCTGGTGTGATAGGAGAACCGCTTGGAGATTCCGGCTGCTTTCGCCCAAGGTTTGAGCTGCATCCTGATTGTATTGGCGGACGGCAGGTCGAACACATTATCTTCCGATGATTTTCCCCCACGTTCCGGCATCCACTTCAACGCTTCAGGAGAGAGGGGCAGGTAAATAGGCTCTTTGGTCTTTTTCATGGACACGGCCAAACGGTACTGTCCCCGGTCAACGAACACGTCTTTCCATTTCAACTTGATTATATCGCTGATGCGCAATCCGCAGAAGCAGGAGAACAGATACGCGCATTTTACTATCTCGTATTCCTCGTGGGGCATAGGAGTGTCAATCAACGCCTGTACCTCTTCGATGGTCATGTACGACCGCATACTCTCCGGCTTACGGATTTTCTCCGACTTCTCAAGCTCGTTGAAAGGGTTGGCCTTCATCTTTTTCTTCCTGACGGCAGAGTTCAACGCACCGTTCAACGCACGGTAATAATTGTGAAGCGTGTAGTTTGATATGTCCTTGCCTTTCGGATGATATTCCGTCAACAGATAAGTGATGTAGCCCCGGCAGAAGTCCCCGTCAATCTGATCCAGTGTGACCATTTCTCCGGCATAGTCTTTCAGTATGCGCATGGCAATCTTGATTTGGTTGCCGTCTTTCTTGCCCGCACTCTCTTGGGCTTCCATGTAAACCTTCATCCAGTCCAACAGATAAGTCTTGTCCTTACGGAATACGATTCCTGCCTCATTGCTGGTCAGTTCGATAATACGTTTCGACTTGATGGCATTGGCGGCATCCATTGTCGCCTGATTCTGCCTACGGGCATTATTATCCGTCTCCGGGATAATATACATCTTGAGGTATTCATACGTCCGCTTTCCATCGCGGTATATATCCAGATATAGACTCTTGCTGCCATCGCTCAACGGCTTCATCCGAAGACGAATCGGCTCTTTGACTTTTGTATGATTCTTAACTCGTGCCATAGGGATTCCTTTCTCATTTTTCCTATTGCAAATATACGGATAAGTATCGAGATTAAGAAACAAATAAGAAACAAAATTGCACCAAATAAGAGCCAATTCACTGAAAGTACTGAAAACAACTGAAAATAAAAATAGGCTTATAAAACACTGATTTATAGCTTATTTATTATCACTTTATTGGGTGTTGTTTGCATTTTGTATATATACTGCGTAAATCTGGTAAATTTAAGCGGGTGTCTGATGATTTCAATCTGAGTGTAGGTACCGAATGGGAGATAACCTCAAATTTTGCGCTGATGGAAGGATGGCACTGGCTTCCTACGTTGGCCATGAAGTGGACATTTTAGTGAAATGAGTTGGTATCAGTTAGTGATGTGATTGTCACATTTTATAATTATGAAGCCGGCGGAGACATTCTCTTGCCGGCTTTATTTGTATGTCAGATTGTATGGACTTTTCTTATTACAGTATGTTGCTAAAATTAAACAAATCTGAAAATGAACATTTTCTGCTTTCAAACATATGATATTCTTTGTTTGTCCTGCATAAAATTCGTTCTTTTGAATCAGAACAGTTCAGCACAGTTGGAAGGTGCATGTATGCAGAAAAAAACGAACTTCGGGCAACAGTCTACTAAGGTGAAACAGCTTTCGGATATCATTGAACAGGATATCCGGATGGGCAAATATAAGACAGATACATCACTGCCTTCCATCAATCATCTCAGTCAGGCTTACGATGTGTCGCGTGATACTGTGTTTAAGGCATTTGCCCATCTGAAAGAAAGAAAACTCATAGATTCCACTCCGGGAAAAGGGTATTATGTGATAAACCGTCAGGAACGTATTTTTTTGTTGCTTGATGAGTATTCTCCGTTCAAGAATACATTGTATGACAGCTTTATTAAAGGGCTTTCTTCTTATAAGGTTGATTTGTGGTTTCATCAGTATAATGAACATATATTCAATACGGTTTTGCATGAAGCCATCGGACGGTATAATTATTATGTGGTAATGAACTTCGATAACGAAAGGTTTTCTCCTCTTTTGAGTAGAATTCCTGCCTCACGTCTGTTACTGTTGGATTTTGGTAAGTTCGAGAAAGGAAATTACTCGTATATTTGTCAGGATTTTGATGAAGCCTTTTATAAGGCCTTAACACAGTTGGGCGATCGGTTGTGCAGGTACCGTAAGTTGGTCTTTCAATTATCAGCCTGTTCCAAGCATCCAAAAACGTCGGTGGAAAGTTTTAATAAGTTCTGCCGGGAGAACAGCCTGCTTGCCGAGGTATCGGTAGACGAAGAAATCGTGGACATAGAAGCGGGGGTAGCGTATATTGTTATTCGGCAGACGGAGGTGGTGAATATCATCAAACGGAGTCGGGCAAAAGGGTTAAGATGTGGTATGGATTTCGGGCTGATAGCTTATAATGATACTCCTGCCTACGAAGTGATAGATCAAGGAATCACAGCCTTGAGCATCGACTGGAAAGAGATGGGGAAAAAAGCAGCCGGGTTCATCCTGACAGGAAATCCTGTTCGTGAATATCTTCCTACTGAAGTCCATCTGCGATATTCGGTATAGCAGCATTGCTATATCGGATTATGAAACTGATACATATAATTAATTTATATAGGAACTTTTTATTAAATGTAATACGATGAAAAAATATCCGAAAATCGGGATTCGTCCCACTATTGACGGACGCCAGGGAGGTGTTCGCGAGAGTCTTGAAGAAAAAACAATGAATCTGGCCAAAGCTGTAGCCGAACTGATTTCTTCTAATCTGAAGAATGGCGACGGAAGTCCTGTAGAATGTGTCATTGCTGATTCTACTATTGGTCGTGTGGCAGAAAGTGCGGCTTGTGCTGAAAAGTTCGAACGTGAAGGTGTAGGTTCTACCATTACTGTAACTTCCTGCTGGTGCTATGGTGCTGAGACGATGGATATGAATCCATATTATCCGAAAGCGGTATGGGGATTCAATGGTACTGAACGTCCGGGAGCTGTTTATCTGGCAGCCGTATTGGCTGGACATGCCCAAAAAGGACTTCCGGCATTCGGTATTTATGGCCGTGATGTGCAGGATCTGGATGACAATACTATTCCGGCTGACGTAGCAGAAAAGATTTTGCGTTTTGCTCGCGCTGCTCAGGCTGTTGCCACCATGCGTGGCAAGTCGTACCTGTCAATGGGTAGTGTGTCTATGGGTATTGCAGGCTCTATCGTTAATCCGGATTTCTTCCAGGAGTATTTGGGTATGCGTAACGAATCGGTAGATTTGACTGAAATCATCCGTCGTATGACCGAAGGTATCTATGACAAGGAAGAATATGCCAAGGCGATGGCATGGACTGAAAAATATTGTAAGGTGAACGAAGGCGAGGATTTCAAGAACCGTCCTGAAAAGCGTAAGACCCGTGAACAGAAGGATGCAGACTGGGAATTCATCGTAAAGATGATGATTATTATGCGAGACCTGATGACGGGAAATCCGAAGCTGAAGGAAATGGGATTCAAGGAGGAAGCTTTAGGACACAATGCTATCGCTGCCGGTTTCCAGGGACAACGCCAGTGGACAGATTTCTACCCGAACGGTGATTATCCGGAAGCATTGCTCAACACTTCGTTTGATTGGAACGGTATTCGTGAAGCATATGTTGTAGCAACGGAAAACGATGCCTGTAACGGTGTGGCCATGTTGTTTGGCCATTTGTTGACTAACCGTGCCCAGATTTTCTCTGATGTACGTACTTACTGGAGTCCGGAAGCTGTAAAGCGTGTTACCGGTAAGGAACTGACTGGCTTGGCAGCTAATGGAATCATTCATCTAATCAATTCGGGAGCTACTACTCTTGACGGTTCCGGTCAGTCTACCGACGAAAACGGTGATCCGGTCATGAAGGAACCTTGGAACATGACTGAAACTGATGTCGAAAACTGTCTGAAGGCTACTACCTGGTATCCGGCTGACCGTGACTACTTCCGTGGAGGAGGTTTCTCATCCAACTTCCTTTCTAAGGGTGGCATGCCTGTGACCATGATGCGTCTGAATCTGGTGAAAGGACTCGGTCCGGTGCTGCAGATAGCCGAAGGGTGGACAGTAACCATTGATCCCGAAATTCATGAAAAGCTGAACATGCGTACAGACCCTACTTGGCCTACTACATGGTTTGTTCCTCGTCTCTGTGACAAACCGGCTTTCAAGGATGTATATTCTGTAATGAATAACTGGGGAGCTAACCATGGTGCCATCAGTTATGGTCACATTGGTCAGGATTTGATTACAATGGCTTCCATGCTCCGTATACCAGTATGTATGCACAATGTGGATGACGACAAGATTTTCCGTCCGGCTGCCTGGAATGCTTTCGGTATGGATAAGGAAGGTGCCGACTATCGTGCTTGCCAGAACTATGGTCCTATCTATAAATAATTGACTAACCATTAACCGGACAGCCGCTGTTCAGGTGCCGGAGGACTTCCCGGGACTTGAACAGTTGCTGTTCCCCTGTTTTTTTCTATATCTATGATTAACAGATTTGTTTTGAATGAAGTGTCGTACTTCGGACCCGGTGCCCGGGAAGTGCTTCCTAAAGAAATAGCCAGACTCGGTCTGAAAAAGGCTTTTGTGGCAACTGATAAGGATTTGATTAAATTCGGTGTGGCAGAGAAGGTATTGTCTGTCCTTCGTGAAGCAGATATCCCTTATGAAGTTTTCAATGATATTAAACCGAATCCTACCGTATCGAACGTAAAGGCCGGGCTGGCTGCATACGCTGCTTCGGGAGCTGATTTTATTATTGCTATCGGTGGTGGTTCTTCTATGGATACAGCCAAGGCTATCGGTATCATTACCAACAATCCGGAGTTTGGCGATGTCGTTTCATTGGAGGGAGTTGCCGATACCAGAAAGAAGTCGGTACCTATCATTGCGTTGCCTACTACGGCCG